>DASTVY010000305.1:0-11880 GCA_035758865.1 Sphingomicrobium sp.
TACCATGATCCGGAGCGGCTCAAGGACGCCGAATGGCGCCTTTCGCTGCTCAGCCAATTGGACGATGCAATCGATAATGGCCAGGTGTGGGTCGCATATCAGCCGCAGTTGGACCTCAGGAGCCATCGAATTCGCGGAGCCGAGGCCCTGGCTCGCTGGACCCATCCGGAAAAGGGGCCGATTAGCCCCGCCGAGTTCATTACCGCCGCCGAGCAGAATGACCGCATCGAGAAACTGACGCTGTTCGTTCTCGACAAGGCAGTCGAGGCCGCCGCCCGCATCAACCGCGAACATGGTCCGTTCGACATGGCGGTCAACCTGTCGGCGCGGATGCTCGGCGACAAAACACTACCGTCCCGCGTGCGTGCGATCCTCGACAAGCATGGGCTGGATCCAGCCCGGCTGACCCTCGAGCTGACGGAAACGGCCGCGCTGGCCAACGGCGCGGATACGAGCCCCTTGTTCGGGCTCAAGGATCTGGGTGTGCGCATTTCGATCGATGACTATGGCACCGGCCTTTCGACACTCGACTATCTGAAGAAGGTCCCTGCCAGCGAGATCAAGATCGACCAGAGCTTCGTCAAGGCGATGCGGGAGCATCGGAGCGACCTGGTGATGGTCCAATCGACGATCGCACTGGCCCACTCCCTCGGCCGCACAGTTGTCGCCGAAGGCGTCGAAAGCCGCGAGATACTGGACATGCTGATCGCGATGAAATGCGAAGTCGCTCAAGGATTTATCATCAGCCGCCCGTGCAGTCTCAACGACTTGTCGAAGCGCTTGAACGGCGAGCGCAAGAGGCGCGCGGCCTAAATCGGCCTGCTTTCGGGGGGCCTTCGTCTAAACTCGCTTCCGGTTAACATAAGTTAAACACCGCAAGTGCGGCGGCCAAAGCTTTGACTCTGTCATTACTTTGCCGTTTGGCGGCCTAGTCCAAGCAACTTGGTTAATTCGTTGCTAACCATTTCGATTAAGGTTAATGTCCCTGTCGGCGACGTGAGTCGCCTTTTGACGACAGGGGACGATCATGAAGTACAAAAAGGCGAGTGCGAGCCGCGGCTGGCTAAGCTGGTTACTCGGCCATGGCTGGGGCCTTGGCGGCGGCAGCGGCTGATTGAGTTCCCGGTCGAAAAGACCGGGATTCAGCCAAATTTTGGACGATCTGCGACTCGGCGCGGATCGTCTTTTGGCGTCTCCGGTTCACGGAGTGCCACCAACCCCAAATGGATATTCGAACGGGTGAGCGGGTTCGGTCGCAGGCACCATTGCGCACCCGCGACTCGAAATGGTTAATCGTTACTGGGCCAGTCTAAGTCGCTCGTGAACGACCGCGCCGCCGCGGGTCAGGCGGATGCCGGCAACAATCTCGTCGTCATCGGGCAGAACCACCGCGGACTTTTCCTTGTCCCAGAAGGCGGTGAGGAAATTGGAAAGGTTGCGGGCGAATAACGCCGAAGAGTCGGCTGCCAGCGAACGCGCCAATTGCACCGCGCCCACGATCGAAACTCCGTGACGGACAACCGTTTCACCGGGGACGCAACCTTCGACATTGCCGCCGGCTTCTGCAGCCAGGTCGACGATGATGCTGCCAGGCCGCATCGTCGCCAGCTGTGCGTCGCTTATCAGCCGCGGCGCCGGCCGCCCGGGGATCAGCGCGGTCGTAATGACAACGTCCTGCTTGGCGATGTGCCCGGACACCAGCTCGGCCTGGGCCGCCTGATATTCGGGGCTGGTCTCGCTGGCATAGCCGCCCTGCCCCTCGCCTTCGATTCCGGCGACACCTTCAACGAAAATCGGTTTGGCGCCGAGCGACTGAATCTGTTCCCTGGTCGCGGAGCGAACGTCGGTCGCGCTGACCTGCGCGCCCAGGCGCTTGGCCGTGGCAATCGCCTGCAGGCCAGCGACACCGACGCCCATGACGAACACCTTGGCGGGACTGATCGTGCCGGCCGCGGTCATCATCATTGGAAAGCCGCGGCCGTAGATCGAGGCCGCATCGACCACCGCCTTGTAACCGGCGAGATTCGACTGGGACGACAATATATCCATGGACTGGGCGCGTGTGATGCGCGGCATCCACTCCATCGCCAGCGCCTCAAGCCCGGCTTTGGCATATTGTGCGATCGTCTCGCCGCGCTTTGTCGGCTCCAGCGCCCCAATCAGTAGCGCTCCCTGCTTGGCGCCGCTTATCGTCGCGGGGTCCGGACCGGTTACGCACAGGATGACGTCGGCGTCCTTCAAGACCTCGGCCCTGGAGCCCACGGAAGCTCCCGCCCCCTCAAATTCGGCATCGGAAATGGACGCGCTTTCCCCCGCGCCCTTTTCTACCGACACGGCAGCGCCGAGGCCGGCGAATTTCTTCACCGTTTCGGGAATGGCGGCGACCCGGGATTCCCCAGCGCCTTCCTTGAGGACCGCGACCTTCAAGCCAAGACCCTAGTTCGCAATCGTATAAAGCACGATCGCAGTCACGATCGCGGTGATAATAATGACGTATTTCAACATGTTGAGGAAACCCGCATAGTTGCGGTGATGCGCCGGATAATCCATTTCGGTGGCGGTCGGATGGACCTTGTCGTCAGCCATTGAGATTTCCTGTTTTAAGTCTGGTTGGAGGCGGTCTTAACAAGGCCGCCGCCGACCCCCAAGCAGCTTTTTGCGCTTTAAGGGGAGCTTTACTCCTTTGCGCTAGAACCTCTGCATGCGCGAAGAAGTGGTCCTCCGCTCCCTGCTCCTGCTCGATGCCGACGCCAATGAGCGGCGGCAGCTCTCGGCGATTGCATCACGAGCCGGCTGGAGCACAGTCGGCGCTGCCTGCGATGAGACCGCAGCAGCGATCCTGCAGGGTCCGCATGGCCGCGAAGTCCGTGCCGCCGTCCTGTCCAGCTGGGACCCGGAAAACGGCCCCGTCCTGATCAAGGCCTTGCGCCGTTGCCGGCCCAACCTGCCAATCATCGCATTGGCCGACGCCGGGTCGATCGCCCAGGCGGTCGATGCGATGCGCGCGGGGGCATCCGATTTCCTCACGAAGCCGGTCGCGCCGGAGCGGCTGCTGGAGGCGCTGACGGCTCACGCAGATCGCCGCCGCGCCGCCGGAGAGCTGGCCCCCCTTTCTGAAAAAATCGCTCCCGAACTGATGCTCGACCAGCTGGTCGGATCCGCGCCCGGTTTCCGGGCCGCGCTGGCCGTTGCCGCCAAGGGTGCTCGCAACCGCCTTCCGATCCTGATCGTCGGCGAGCCGGGCACGGGCAAGGAAACATTCGCGCGCTCCATCCACTTCGCCAGCCTCCGCGCCAAGAACCAGATCGTTCAGGTGGACTGCAAGGCGGTCGCCGACAACATCATCGACAGCGAATTGTTCGGCCACATGCCCGGCGCCTTCCCGGGCGCATTCGCGGAACGCGTCGGCCGCATCGTCGAGGCCGATGGCGGCACCTTGCTGCTAAACGAAGTAGGAGCCCTGCCCCGCGAAACGCAGGAAAGGCTCGATCGCGTGCTGGCGACCGGCGAAGTTCGTCCGGTCGGCTGCAACGGCTCCAACTCTGTCGACATCCGGCTGATCGCCACGGCTAGCCGCCCCCTGCCCGACGATTTCCTGCCCGGCCTTGCCGAGCGCATTTCTTCGACAACGGTGACCCTGCCCCCGCTGCGCGAGCGGAGCGGTGACATCCCGACGCTGGCGCGCCACTTGCTGTCCCGTTTCGCCGAAGAGCCGGGCATGCACGCTCTGTCGATCGGCAATGACGCGCTCGCGATTCTCATGCGCTACGGCTGGCCGGGCAATGTCCGGCAACTGGCCGGCGTGCTGTTCCGCGCTGCGCTCCAGGCCGAGGGCAATTCGCTCACCGCCAACGACTTCCCGCACATCGCCATCCAGTCGCGCTTTTCGGGCCGCCGCAGCGACGCCTCGCCGGACATCGGCAAGCTTTCCGCCGATGCGGCGATGGCAGGTGCACCGGGCGTTACCCTGTACCGTCCGGACGGCCACCTGCGCAGCCTGGAGGAGATTGAGGCGGACATCATCCGCCTTGCAATCGGCCATTACCGCGGCCGAATGACCGAGGTTGCACGCCGGCTCGGGATCGGCCGCTCGACCCTCTACCGCAAACTGGGCGAACTCGGGATCGACACCGCCGCCTGAGCGGGGCTAGTGGCGCCTTATGCCGCAGCCGAAAATCCTCATCACCGGCGCCGCATCCGGCATTGGCCGGGCCGTCGCCGAGCTGTTCGCCGCCAAGAGCTTCGAGTTGGTCCTTGTAGACCACGCCGCACTGACCGGGATCGGTGCCGAGCATCCCCAGATAGTGAAGCTGCAAGGCGACGTTGCCGACGAAAGCTTCTGGCAGGCATATGGGAGTGCCCTTGCCGATCTCACTCATGCTGTCGTCAACGCCGGGATATCCAGCGGCGGACCCATCGACACATTGGAGTTTGCCGAATGGCGCCGGGTCATGTCGGTCAATCTCGACGGCGCCTTCCTGACGCTGCGCGCTGCGCTTAAAGCCATGAAGGCGAGCAGCGGCCCAAGGGCCATCGTCGTCACGGCATCGGTTGCAGGAATAAAGCCGGAACCCGGCGTTGCCGCCTATGGCGCGTCCAAGGCGGCGGTGATCCAGCTGGCCAGGGTGGCAGCCAAGGAAGTTGCGGGCGATGGCATCAGGGTCAATGCGATCGCACCCGGCGGCGTCGATACGCCGATCTGGGACGAATTGCCCTTTTTCGAGCAATTGGTGACGAGCGAGGGCAGCCGGGAGGCAGCCATGGCCGCTATGGCCAAGATGGCGACTCCGCTTGGCCGCTATGCCACGGCCGAGGAAATCGCGGCCCAGATTGCATTCCTGCTGTCGGACGATGCCGCGACCATCACGGGAACCGTGCTCACCAGCGACGGCGGCTATTCGCTCTAGGCGATTTTCGGGGTCAGCGCGGCGTCCCGGAGTCCGCGCCATACCTTCAGCGCCTGAACCGTTTCCGGAACGTCATGCACACGGATGACCTGCGCGCCCTGTTCGATCGCCTTCATCGCCAGGGTCAGGCTTCCCGGAAGCCGCCTGTCGGCCGGCGCCTCGTTCGCAAGCGCGCCGATCATCCGCTTCCGGCTGGCGCCGAGGACGATCGGGCAGCCGAGGCCGTGGAGCAGCGCCAGACCGTTCAACAGCTCGAGGTTGTGCGCGACGCTCTTGCCGAAGCCGATGCCGGGATCGACCAAGATCTTGTCGCGGGCGATGCCCGCTCCTTCGGCGGCCGCAACGCGTTCCTCCAGCCAAATATAGACCTCGACCAGTGCATCGTCGTAGCGCGGCGCGTCCTGCATCGTCGTCGGGTCGCCCTGGTGATGCATCAGGACGACCGGCGCGCCGGCCTCCGCCACCACAGTCGCCGATTGCGGATCCCAAGTCAGCGCGGACACGTCATTGACCAGCCTGGCCCCTGCCCCTAGCGCCGCGCTCATCACGCCGGATTTGCGCGTGTCGATCGACACGGCGTGGCCGCTGGCGGCAAGTTGCTTGACGATAGGAAGCACCCGCTCGATCTCGTCATTTTCCCAGACGGTGGTGGCACCGGGCCGGGTGGACTCGCCGCCGACATCGATGATCGCCGCGCCCTCAGCCGCCATGCCGGCGCCGGCTTCGGCGGCGGAAACCGCATCGGCGTAAGAACCGCCATCGGAGAAACTGTCTGGCGTTGCGTTGACGATCCCCATGACCTGCGGCTGATCGAGGCGGATCGTACGCTCGCCCATCTGCAGCGGCGATCGCGGTGCGGTGATGCGCGCCCAGTCGGCCGCCATTGCCTCGTCGAACCGCGCTTCGATACCCTCGACCGGAAGGATTTCGACGGATGTCCGCCGACTTCCCTCGACCTTGATCAATTCGACCAGTCCGAACCAGTTCAGACCGCCGGCCAGCCGCGCGACCTTGCCGTCATGGCCGAATGGGGAATCGACGAAGCCCGTGGGACGAATGAGGGTGCGAGTGGTCATAGCGCTTCCGTCATTGCGAGGACCACAGCGACGAAGCAATCCATTGTTCGCTGGATTGCTTCGCTACGCTCGCAATGACGCTCAAGAGCCTGCCAGATGCTTCTGCCGCAAGGCGTCGATCGGCTGCAGCCGGCCTTCATGCTCGACATGCCAGAAAGTCCAGCCATTGCACGACGGAGCGCCCTGCAGGGTAGCACCGACCTTGTGGATCGACCCGCTGTGCCCGTCGCACGCGATGGAGCCGTCGGCGTTGACGCTGGCTGTCCAGCGGCGCTTCGAGTCCGCCAACCGCGAACCCGCCGGCACCATCCCGCTTTCGACCAGCAGGCCGAAGGCGACGCGCGGCTGGCTGCGCTTGTCGACCATCACCGTCATCGCGCTCTCATCGAGCGGCAGGGTCGCGTCGATCCGCTCGCGCGCAACCTTCACATAGCTCCGCTCGCGCTCGATCCCGATCCACTTGCGGCCCAGCCGCCGGGCCACGGCGCCGGTCGTGCCGGTGCCGAAGAAGGGATCCAGCACGACGTCGCCCGGCTTGGTGCAGGCGAGCAGTATTCGGTAGAGCAAGGCCTCGGGCTTCTGGGTCGGGTGCGCCTTGTCGCCCGCGTCGTCCTTGACCCGCTCCGACCCCGAGCAGATCGGCAGCACCCAGTCCGACCGCATCTGGAGGTCGTCGTTCAGCGCCTTCATGGCCCGGTAGTTGAAAGTGTAGCGAGCCTTCTCGTCCTTGGCGCACCAGAGCAGCGTTTCATGCGCGTTGGTGAAGCGCGTTCCGCGGAAATTGGGCATCGGGTTGGCCTTGCGCCAGACGACGTCGTTCAGGATCCAGAAGTCGGCGTCCTGCAGCAGGGAGCCGACGCGATAGATGTTGTGATAGCTGCCGATCACCCAGATAGTGCCGTCGTCCTTCAGAATGCGGCGCGCTTCGGCCAGCCACTCGCGAGTGAAATCGTCATAGGCGCCGAGACTGTCGAACTTGTCCCAATCATCGTCGCAGGCGTCGACCTTGCCGCCTTCCGGACGAAACAGGTCCCCGCCCAGCTGGAGATTATAGGGTGGGTCGGCGAAGATCATGTCGACCGATTTGTCGGGCAGCCGCGCCATTTCGGCGATGCAGTCGCCTTCCAGGATGGCGTCGAGCGGAAGTTCCTTCTTGCGCGAAATCGTGACCGGGCGCGGACGCCCAAGTTTCTCCATTTCCGACAGGCTCGTGATCATGGAAGGTCGTCCCCGATTGGTGGACAACCTCGATGATTCAGGCCGGACTCGCGGTCAAGGCAGAGGCGATCGGCACGGATTTCGAGCAAATGAGAACAAAAGGAATCCGCTTGGGAAGCGACCACAAGATGTTGAGTCCGGGCGGACAAGCCGGACTCAATCCCTAGTGGTGTGACTCGAAAGACTCGTGGCCGAAATTAATTAGATCGGCAGCGGGATCATCTGCTCCAGCTTGTCGCGGACCTTCGAAAAAGTGCGGCGATGGTGGGGGGTCAGGCCGAGCGCGTCGATGGCCCGGATATGCTCCGGAGTCGGATATCCGCGGTTAGTTTCCCAGCCATAGCCCGGATAGTCGCGGGCATAATCGGCCATGATCCGATCCCGCGTGACCTTGGCGACGATCGATGCGGCGGCGATCGAACGGCACTTGGCATCGCCGGCGACGATCGCCTTGGACGGCCTCTGCCAGCGTGGGCATGCATTCCCGTCGACCAGGATCCAGGCAGGCTCGAAGCCGAGCGCCTCGACCGCTCGGGTCATTGCCAACATTCGAGCCCAATAGATGTTGATCTGGTCGATCTCTTCGACCGTGGCCATGCCGACGCCAATCAGGGCGACCTTTTGTAGACGCCCGTAGATCGCTTCACGCGTATCGAGGTCGAGCTTCTTCGAATCATCGATCCCGCGCGGGAATTTTTCGCGGTCCAGCACCACTGCAGCGGCCACAACCGGCCCCGCCAGCGGCGCGCATCCCGCCTCGTCGACGCCGGCGAGCGGTTGCGGAAAAGGTATCTCGAGCTTGAAACAGGGCCGCTTCACGGGTGCCGAGGCTAATCGCACTGGCCGAGAGTCGCTACCAGGTCACTGAAATTTTTGTGGATTAATCTTCCAGCCGCCACGGCGGGAAGCGCCGCGCCTCACCGGCACGATAGAAGAAGATGGTGTTGCCCGACGGATCGCGGAGCCGCGCCTCGCGCCACATCCACGGTTGGTTGCGCGGGCCGTGCTCGAACGGAATGCCGTTTCGTGCCAATCGCGCAACGCGCTGGTCCAGGTCATCGCACTCGAAATAGATGGCGACCGTCTCGCCGATCTCCGCCTCCGGATCGCACTGGATCGAGAAGGTCGCGCCGCCGGCCTCGAACCGCGCATATTGGTTTTCCGGACTGTCGACGATCTGCTTAAGGCCAAGCTTGCGATAGAAATCGACCATCTTGGCATAGTCCTTACCGGTCACCGTGACCTGGTTGAGGCGAAGCCCAAGACCGGTATCCAACCGCACCGCCTGGTGGCCAAGCGGGCCATGCCCCTTCCCCAGCCCCGGTGCTTCATGGAGTGCAATGCGGACGAACAATCGCGCGCGCTCCACCGCCTCTGCCAGCCGGCAACCCGCACCCAGATAAAAGGCGATGCCGCTGGCTAGCGTACAGCCGGTGCCGTGAGTCGAGCTGGTGTCGATGCGTTGACCCTGCCAGCTCGTCATATTGTCTTCTTCAATGAGAGCGTCTGCCAGCGCATCACCCTCTTCATGGCCGCCCTTGATCAGGACGGCGCAACGGTGGGCCGATACCAGCTTCAGTGCACCGGCCACCTCATCTTCTTCGCCGGACAGGCGCTTGAGCTCGGGCAGGTTGGGGGTGGTGATGGTGGCGACGTCCATCAACTTGCCGAAGGCAGCGATCGTCGCATCGTCGGCCAGCGTAGCCCCGCTGGTAGCGACCATGACCGGATCGAACACGACCGGGATACCCTCGAGCTTTTCCAGCCGCTCGGCGATGTGCATCGCGGTAAAGGGCGATCCGATCATCCCGATCTTGACCGCGTCGACGCCGATATCCTCGATCACCGCGTCGATCTGGGCGATGACGGTCTCGGTCGGGACAGGATGAACCGCGGTCACCCCCTGTGTGTTCTGCGCCGTCACTGCGGTGACCGCCGTCATCGCATGACCACCAAGCATGGTGACCGTCTTGATGTCCGCCTGGATTCCCGCTCCGCCGCCGGAATCGGATCCGGCGATGATTAATATTCGCGGAGTCTTCGAAGTCATGTGTCGGCCAATAGACCTAATTCGTTAAGCAGCCGCAACCGCCTCGCAGATGCGATCGACCAGCCGCTCGACCATGGCCTGGTCGTCGCCTTCGGCCATCACCCTGATCAATGGCTCGGTTCCCGATTTGCGGATCACGAGGCGGCCGCGCTGACCGAGTTCGCTTTCCGCGCCGGCGATCACCGCCTTGACCGAGTCTTCCTCCAGCGGAGCCCCCCCGTTGAACCGCACATTCTTGAGCAGTTGCGGTACGGGTTCGAACACATGAAGCAGCTCGCTCGCCGGCTTCCCGCTTTCAACCAGAGCGGCCAGGATCTGCAGTCCGGCGATCAACCCGTCGCCAGTGGTCGCGTGGTCCGACAGGATGATGTGTCCCGACTGCTCGCCGCCGATATTGCGATGCATCTCCCGCATCGCCTCCAGCACATAGCGATCGCCCACCGCGGTCCGGTGCATTTCGAGGCCCTCTTCGACCAGCTTTCGTTCCAGGCCGAGGTTGGACATGACGGTGGCGACGATCCCCCCGCCGCGAAGCGTTCCGCGCTGCTGGTGCGACAGGGCGATCAACGCCATCAGCTGGTCACCGTCGATCAGCTGGCCCTTCTCGTCGATCACGATCAGCCGGTCTGCGTCGCCGTCCAGGGCAAGTCCGAGGTCGGCGCCCGACGCGACCACCGTCTCGCGCAGCAAATCCGGCGCGGTCGAGCCGCAGGCGTCGTTGATGTTGAGGCCGTCGGGCTTGGTCCCGAGCGGAATGACGTCCGCTCCAAGCTCCCACAGCGCGTCTGGCGCGACATGATAGGCTGCGCCATTGGCGCAATCGACCACGACCTTCAGCCCGTCGAGCCGCAAATGATGGGGGAAGGTCGACTTGGCGAAGTGGACATAGCGGCCGCGGGCATCGTCGATGCGCTTGGCCCGCCCGATCTTCGGCGCATCGATCAGGGTCGCCGGCTGCTCCATCAGCCGCTCGATCTCCATCTCCGCCTTGTCGCTGAGCTTGTAGCCGTCCGGGCCGAACAGCTTAATGCCATTGTCGGCGAAGGGATTGTGGCTGGCGGAAATCATGACTCCAAGGTCGGCCCGAAGGTCCCGGGTCAGCATCGCAACTGCAGGCGTCGGCATCGGCCCCAGCAGGACCACGTCCATGCCGACCGAGGTGAAGCCGGCGACCATCGCCGATTCCATCATGTAGCCGCTGAGGCGCGTATCCTTGCCGATTACCACCCGGTGCCGGTGAACGCCCCGAAGGAAGTAGGTGCCCGCGGCCTGGCCGACTCGCATGGCGACATCGGCCGTCATCGGCGCCTGGTTGGTGCGGCCGCGAATCCCGTCGGTCCCGAAGAATTTTCGTCCCATTGGCGGGCCTCTTAGCCCGAAAGAGCCTAGCCGAGGAAGGCCCAGACCCCGGCAGGCCGTCCGCCGAGCGCTTGATGGGCCCAGGTCGCGCCGAGCCACAGCAAGGTACCGAACAGCAGCGCGAAGCCGTCCGCCGATTTCAAGCCTCGCCCGTAGGGAACGAAACTGGTCTTCGATCGCCAATCGCGCCACACGTCGCCGAGCAATTGTTCCTTCTTGGCATCCTGGAGCGCCGCACCGACCAGGGCGAGAAAGGCGAATGCGGCACAGAAGATCAGGCTGGCCGCAGTCGGGTTGACGATCGCATGCGTCGCCGACCACAGCGCAAAGCCCCACATCATCGGATGCCGGGTGATGGAATAGACCCCGTTCGGCTCGTCGATCTGCTCGATCGGCTTTCCAGGCCTTGGGAAGGCCGGGTTACGTCGAAGCGAACCCACGAACAGCACCGATCCCAGCCACATCAGCAGCGTTGCGAAGGCGAAGCCCCAGCGGCCCGCATCCCAGTATAGCTGGGGCGCTTCCGCGGCTGCGTCCGAATAGGCCCAAATCATCCATCCAAGCGTCAGCAGCGCGACGAGGGAATAGACGCCGGCGAAGCCCTTCTCGCCCAGCTTTGCAACCAGCGGCTGGCGGAGCGGATGGGACAAGAGGAAATGGGTACCGACAAAGGCCAATGAAGCCACGACCAACATTCCGACGCTGCTCATCTCCGATATGCCTCCGGTAATGCCTCCCGCTCCAGCGAACGGTAACGGTCACGAAGCTTGGTCTGATGATTATCGAGTGGCTGTCGAATTCCATCGATCCACACCGCTTCGGGTGCGCTAGAAAGCTCCAGGGGGTCGCCCGACCAGATCACCACGTCGCCGCGGTGTCCGGCTGCCAGGCTTCCAAACTCTTTGCCCAGCCCGACGGCTTCTGCGGGCCGGGAGGATATCATCGCGAACGCCTCGCTCCAGCTGACGCCTGTTGCGCCGGGCAGCTTGCCAAGGGCAACCAGGTTGCCGGCATACTGCCGCTGGTTGCGGGCGTAGCGCGTATCATTGTCGTCGATCATTCCAATTGCGACGTTCACCCCAGCGGCGCGCATCCGGCCGATGTTCGATTGTGTCGCGGCCAGCATCTCGAAACTGGCCGGCAGGTCATTGAGCGCCGATGCGATGACCCAAACCCCCGATGCCGCCAGCTTGTCGGCGATCAGCCAGCCTTCGGTGACTCCGACCAGCGTGATCTTCAAATTGGGGAATTCCCGGCGAAGATCGAGAAC
>DASTVY010000320.1:0-9724 GCA_035758865.1 Sphingomicrobium sp.
ATGAGCGATGAAGCGCACTTTCCAGCCGAGCAATCTGGTCCGCAAGCGGCGGCACGGGTTCCGCAGCCGCATGGCGACGGTCGGCGGCCGCAAGGTGCTGAACGCGCGCCGCGCCCGCGGCCGCAAGAAGCTCAGCGCCTAGTTACAATCCGGAAGCGCTCGGATTTCCTCGCCGCCAATCGCGGCAAGCGCGCACCCATGCCCGGCTTTGTCCTGCTCGTCCGGCCTCGCGACGACGAGGATTCGACCATGCGCATCGGTATCACCGTGACGAAAAAGATCGGCAATGCGGTCGTTCGCAACAGGATGAAGCGCCGCTTGCGAGCGCTCGCCCGGGAAACCCTTCCCGAATACGGAATTGCCGGAGCCGATCATGTGCTGATCGGCCGGGCGGGCGGGATCGAACGCGACTATGCCAGCCTTGCCTTGGACCTGAAACGCGCCCTCAAGAAGGTCTCCGCAGCATGATCGCCAAGGCGCTCATTTGGCTGGCCCGCGGCTGGCAGTTGGGCCCCAGCAAGGTCCTTCCGCCAAGCTGCCGGTTCCAGCCGAGTTGCTCGGCCTATGCGATCACGGCACTTGGGCGCTATGGGGCGCTGAAGGGCGGCTGGCTCGCCCTCAAACGAATCTTCCGTTGCCATCCCTGGGGCGGACAGGGCTTCGACCCGGTCCCCTAAGAACCAAAGCCTATTTCAAGGACTTTTTGTGAACGATAATCGCAACATGCTCCTGGCCATCGTTTTAAGCGCACTCGTGCTGATCGGCTGGAGCCTACTGTCCGACAAATTTTTCCCGACCGCGGGTCCGCAGACCCAGCAGGTCGAAAAGGCCAAGGTCCGGCCCCTCCCGCAGCCACAGGCCGATCCGGCCGCCGATTCGCCCCAGGCTTTACGTGCCCGCGAAGCCGTGCTTGCAGAAACGCCCCGGCTCAAGGTCGCAACGCCCCGTCTGGTTGGCTCGATCAACCTCAAGGGCGCGCGGTTCGACGATCTGGATCTGCTTAGCCAGCGCGAGACGATCGCCAGGGATTCGGCGCCGGTGCGGCTGCTCTCGCCGGCGGGCGCGAAGGATAGTTATTTCGCCCAGTTCGGCTGGAGCGGTCAGGGTGTCGCGACTCCTGACGCCAACAGCGTCTGGACGGCGAGCGCTCCGGTCCTTGTCCCGGGCAAGCCGGTGACGCTCAGCTGGACGAACCCGACCGGCCAGCGCTTCGAACTCATCCTGTCGGTCGATGACGGCTATATGTTCACCGTCCGTCAGCGGGTCGTCAACGGCGGCAGCGGCGCCATCGGCCTCCGTACATACGGGCTCGCCAGCCGTTCGGCGAAGAGCCCGGACCCGTCCACCTGGACCAATCACGTCGGGCCGATCGGCTATCTCGCCGGCAAGGCCGACTATGACGTCGATTGGAAGACACTCGACGAGAATAAGGCCGGCGTGACCCGCGACAGCCGCGGCGGCTGGCTCGGCTTTACCGACAAATATTGGCTGACCGCATTGATCCCGGCCGAGGGAGCGCCGGTCGAGGCCAGCTTCCGCAAGAGCGCCAGCGGCGCCTACCAGACCGACTTCGCCGGGTCGCAGTTCATTGTGGCTCCGGGCCAGGCGGTCACCAGCGAGTCCCGCCTGTTCGCCGGGGCCAAGGAAAAGAAGCTTCTCGACCGCTACGAAAATGAGGGCATCACCAAGCTCAGCAAGTCGATCGACTGGGGCTGGTTCGAATGGTTCATGCGGCCGATCTTCAACCTCTTGAATTGGTTGTTCGGCGTGCTTGGCAACTTCGGCCTGGCAATCATCGCCCTCACCTTCATCGTCCGTGGGCTGATGTTCCCGATTGCCGACAAGCAGTTCCGGTCGATGGCCGCCATGCGCAAGGTGCAGCCGAAAATGAAAGCGCTTCAGGAGCGCTTCAAGGACGACAAGCCGCGCCTCCAGCAGGAAATGCTGAAGCTCTATCAGGAGGAGAAGATCAATCCGGCCGCCGGCTGCCTTCCGATCCTGCTTCAGATCCCGATCTTCTATGCTCTCTACAAGGTGCTGATGGTCAGCGTGGAAATGCGCCACCAGCCCTTCTTCCTGTGGATCAAGGACCTTTCGGCGCCCGATCCGCTGACTCCGGTCAACCTGTTCGGCCTGCTGCCCTTTCACCCACCCGGCTTCCTGGCGATCGGCGTACTTCCGATCCTGCTCGGAATCACCATGTGGATCCAGTTCAAGCTCAATCCGCAGCAGATGGACCCGGTCCAGCAGCAGATTTTCGGGATCATGCCGTGGATCCTGATGTTCGTGATGGCGCCGTTCGCCGCTGGCTTGCAGCTCTACTGGGTGGTTTCGAACCTGCTGACCATCGGCCAGCAGGCCTGGCTCTACAAGCGCTACGACATGCACCTGTCCGACACGCACCCGGTCAAGACTTAAAGTGGACGACCAGCCGGACATTGCGGAGCGCGCTCGCAAGCTCTTCTCGGGCCCGATCGACTTCTTGAAGTCGGCCCCGAAGCTGGAGCATTTGCCGGATCCAACCGTGCCCGAGATTGCCTTCGCCGGCCGCTCCAATGTCGGCAAGAGCTCCCTCATCAATGCGGTCACCAACAGGAGCAAGCTGGCGCGCGCGTCGAATACCCCCGGCAGGACCCAGGAGCTCAACTATTTCGACGTCGGCACGCCGCTCGTGTTCCGGTTGGTCGATATGCCCGGCTATGGCTTTGCCGAAGCGCCCAAGGACATGGTCAAGCGCTGGCGGTTCCTGATCAACGATTATCTGCGCGGGCGGGCCGTGCTGAAGCGGGCGCTGGTGCTGGTCGATTCGCGGCATGGTCTGAAGGACGTCGATCGCGATGTGATGAAGATGCTCGACGATGCCGCGGTCAGCTACCACCTGGTCCTGACCAAGGCGGACAAGGTGAAGCCGACGGAATTGGCCAAAAGGATCGACGCGATCAGGGCCGAAGCGACCAAACATCCAGCCGCCCATCCGCTCATCCTGCCGACATCCAGCGAAACCGGTGCGGGAATTGCCGAGTTAAGGACAGCGATCCTGGAAGCAGCACTTACCTAGTCCATCCGTCATGCTGAACTTGTTTCAGCATTCATTTTGGTGAAGGGCGGCACTCGTTTCCATGATGGGCCCTGACCCTTGTTCAGGGTGACGGTGTGAAGGAATGACCAGCGCATGAAGCTCATTATAGGAAACCGCGCCTATTCCAGCTGGTCCATGCGCGGATGGCTGGCGCTGAAGCATGCCGGTCTCGAGTTTGAAGAATTGGTCGTCCCGCTGTTCGACGAAGCCTGGGAGCAACGCCGCGAAGGCGATGAATTCGCGCCGTCGCTGGGCAAGGTACCGATCCTGTGGGACGGCGAAACGGTCATCTGGGACAGTTTGGCGATCATCGAACATTGCGCCGAAAAAGTGGGCCGGGATCGTTTCTGGCCGGAGGATGAGGCCGCTCGCGGAATGGCCCGCTCGATGGCGGCGGAAATGCACAGCAGCTTCTCCGCCATGCGGCGCGAGCTGCCGATGAACGTCCGGCGGAATTTCGGAAGCGCGGAACTGTCGGAGGAGGTTGAAGCGGACATCGTCCGGATTCTCAATCTTTGGGCGCAGGCCCGCGCCCGATTTGGCGGGACTTGCGAATATTTGTTCTGCAACTGGAGCGCGGTCGACATCATGTTCGCTCCGGTCGTCACCCGCTTCGTGACTTACGGCGTCAAGGTACCGCCCTTCGCGGCGACCTATATGGAGGCGGTCCTGCACCGCGCGGATGTGGTCGAGTGGATCGAGCTTGCCCAGGACGAGCCCTGGGTGATCGAGGAATATGAGGCTGCGCCTGCAGCCTAGCTGCGCTTCGGATATTCCGTCCCGTCGCGCCTGCAGAAGCGGCTGTCGTCGGTGAAGACCATGTCGATGTCGCTGTAGCCGCCGCCGGTTCGTGGCCCCGCGCTGATGGCGACGAATGTGCAAGGCTCTTCCGACCTGTTGATGAGATGATGGCCATTGGTGCTTCCCTTGGCCCAGGCCAATATGTCGCCCGCCTCGACCTCTGTCTCGCCATCGTCCTCGACCAGCACGGCCTTGCCGGACAGCATGATCACCATTTCATCTTCGCCATCGTGCCAGTGACGCTGGCTGGACCATGCCCCCGGATCGAGCGTCACATGGCTCGCGCCAAGCTCGGTTAGTCCGGCAAGGGGTGCGATGCGCTTCCACCATCGCCCTTGAACTTGCTTGTGGAATGGGTCGGGGTAGCCGGTGGCGTTGGATGGTGCGACTGGCTCGAGATCGACTTTCGGCATGGCGCCTCCTTGGGGCTGTCCTACACGGCCTGTCGCCGCTACCACAACGCCATGTCGCGCCTGTCCATTCACTCTGTTCCCGGCGTCCCGCCCGGACCTCTTAACTTCACGGATCTGGTCGCTGGGTCCATGCAAATAGTGAAGTTAAGCGCATGATCGACCCGGTTGAGCTGGCTTCGCGGCTTATCGCCTGCCCGAGCATCACGCCTGCACGCGGGCAAGTGTTCGACGTTCTTGAGGAAGCGCTCAGGGAGATCGGCTTCGAGGTCCATCGCTGGGTGATGGGCGAGGAGCCAGACGGCCCGACGGAGAATATGGTGGCGATGCGCGGATCGGGCGGACCGCATTTCGGCTTTGCCGGACATCTCGACGTGGTTCCTCCCGGTGACGGCTGGGATACCGATCCGTTCGAGGCGGTCATTGAGGATGGCGTGCTTACCGGCCGCGGCGCCAACGACATGAAAAGCGCGATCGCGGCCTTCGTCGCCGCTGCTGCTGCCCGTCAGGACCACGCAGGCACCGTCTCCATGCTGATCACCGGCGACGAGGAAGGCTATGCCACCTACGGCACGCCGCGCATCATCGATTGGCTCAACGAGCGCAACATTCGCCCCGACATGATCCTGATCGGGGAGCCGACTTCGGTCGACCGGCTTGGCGACACCATCAAGATCGGCCGCCGCGGATCGGTCAACATGTGGATCGATGTGCCCGGGATTCAGGGCCATGTCGCCTACCCTCACCGCGCCGACAACCCAATTCCCAAGCTGGCGCGAGTCATTGCCGCGCTCGACGCGCTCCACCTCGACGATGGGACCGACGCCTTCCCCCCTTCGAATCTCGAATTCACGGGCAAGTCGACTCCGACCCACGCCAGCAACGTCATCCCGGCATCGGCCACGGCACAGCTCAACATCCGCTTCAACAACCTCCAGCAGGGTACGGAGTTGGTGAAAATGGTCGAGGCGATCGCTGAACGGGAAGCGCCCGGGGCGACCGTCCGCGCACGCATTTCGGGGGAGGCCTTCCTCACGCCGCCTGGCGAGCTTTACGACGTCGTCGTTTCCGCCATCCGGGACGAAACGGGAATCGATCCGGAATTGTCAACCAGCGGCGGCACGTCCGACGGCCGCTTCCTGATCCAACTATGCCCGGTGGTCGATTTCGGCCTTCCCAATGCCTCGATGCACAAGATCGGCGAGCATGCCGCGGTCGAGGATATCTATAAGCTCAGCCGGATCTACGGCCGGGTGCTCGACAAGGTCTTTGGCTAGGCGACGCTGCTGGTATGCGAGCCGCGATCGGCGTTCCTGGTCCAGCTGAGGAACTCTTCCTCGAACATCGGCCCGGCAAAGACGAAGCCCTGGACGATGTCGCAGCCCATGGCCCGTAGGATATCGGCCTGGGCGACATTCTCGACTGCTTCGGCGACGATCTCGGCCCCCACGCCCTTGATCAGCTGGATCACCGCCTGAACGACGACGCGGGCCTGGTCGCTGTTCTCAATGTCGGCGATCAGCGACTGGTCCAGCTTCACCCGGTCGAGGGGCATGGCCCTCAAGCGCGATAGATTGGAATAGCCGGTTCCGAAATCGTCGATCGCGATGGACAAGCCGTCGCGCCGCAAGGAAGCGATTTCCTGGAGGACTGCTTCGGAGCAATCCATCGCCGCGCTCTCAGTGAATTCCAGCTCGACCATCGTCAGCGGAACTCCGGCGTCGGCAAAGGCGGTGCGCATCCGGGGCAGGAAATCCGCGCGATCGAGCTGGCGCGGGCTGACGTTGAATGAGATTCGGCGCTTGATGCCTTGCGACCGCCATTCGGACAGCATCGACGCGACCTCGGCTACGACCCAGTCACCGATATCGGCGATTATCCCCGTCTGCTCGGCGACCGGGATAAAGGTGGCGGGAAGGCGCATTCCGTCGCGTGGGTGGTTCCACCGGAGCAGCGCTTCAGCCCCGCACACCTCGCCGGTGGAGAAACTGAGCTGTGGTTGCAGCGCCAGCACGAACTCGCCGCGCTGGACGGCTTCGCCCAATGCCGCTTCGGTCTCGATCTTGCGCTGATGCTCTGCGGCCAGCTCGTCGCTGAACAGGCAATAACGCCCGCCACCCTGCTGCTTGGCGCGGTACATCGCAATGTCGGCCGCCCGCATCAGCGATTCGATCGCGGTGCCGTGAGTTGGGCAGATCGCAACGCCCACCGATGCGCCGATATCAATGCTGTGCCCATGGAGTTCGAACGGTTCGGAGATCGCCAGTGCAATTCGGCGGGCGATCCGTTCGGCGTCGGGCAGGTCGCCGATCTCCGGGAAGAAGATGGTGAATTCGTCGCCGGCAAGTCGCGCAAGCAAGGGCCGCTGGACCTGTCCGTCGCCCAGTTCCGCCGTTACGACGACACGCAGGCGGTTGGCGACCATGATCAGCAACTGGTCGCCGCGAGCATGGCCGAGGCTGTCATTGACGTTCTTGAATCGATCGAGGTCGACAAACAGCATTGCCGCCAGCGTCTCCGGTTCGCGAGCGGCCAGCATCTTGTCGGCTTCGGCCCGGAAATGCAGACGGTTGGGCAGCGAGGTGACGGGGTCGTACATGCCGAGCGCATGGGCGTTCTCGATGGAGGCGCGGACTTCGGCGAACAGGCTGTCAACCGCGGTCGCAAGCTTGGGCATGGTATCGCGAACGATGCGGGGCGTCGGGCTGGTCAGATCGCCTTGCTCAACCGCAAGCAGCCGGTCGCCGAGTGCGGACAGGGCACGGGCGCTTTCGCTGTTGGGACGCTCAGAGGCGATGTAGCTGACCAATAGGCAGAAAATGCCGGCAACGATCGAAGCGATCACCTGCTCGTTGAAGCGGGTGATGTATACAAATGCGATCAGAGTAAAGAGGAACGAGGAAACGCCTGCAGCGCCCGAAAGCAGGGCGTTGCTGACCTTTTGCGCTGTCCCTTCCTTAAGGTTGGTAATCTGCCTGCCCCTTGCCGCCCGCGTGCACGACGGGAATGCCACCCTGACAGGCCTAAATAGGTGAGGTTAAAAAAGGGTGGAAATCGCTAATTTTTGCGAAGGATTATATAGAGGCTGCCGCCACCACCGTGGCGGCGGTGCGCCGCCCTGACCGCAGCAATCCGCGAAGCATGCCGGGAAGCGGACAGCCAATCATGTACTGCGGCTCTGATCCGGCCTCGTTCCAAAGGCGGATCGCCCTTGCGTTCATGGCCGGTGATGAGGAGCAGAACTCGGTCCCCGGAGGCGATGGACCGTTCCAGTGTCCGGTCGATTGCCTGCCATGCCCAATCTAGTGTGTGGCCATGGAGGTCGAGTACGCGGTCAGGGTTCAACCGGCCAGAACTCAACCGCCGATCCCAGCTGCCATCCAAGGTTGCAGCTTGAAGGTTTCTGGTCCGTTTTGGATCAAGTTGCGTCGGCCTTGGGGAAACGCGGCCTCTCGTCGTGGTTGACGGGGCCGTTGGGGCGGAAATCTTTGGTGCGTCAGAATCAAGTGGGTTCCGTGAAAGCGGCCGGATAGTCGCGGTAACCTTGGCCCAAAGCTCAGCTTCCTCAGGGGACAGATTGCGCACGGGCTGCCACCCCCTTGGGAAGGAGGATCAGCGCCCGGCCCTTCGCAGACATCCCACCAGCCATCAGCTTTGCGGATTCGCCCGCTCCCCAGAAGGTATCGAAGCGGTTCGCGCCCTTGATCGCGCCTCCCGTGTCTTGCGCCACCCAAAGGCCCGATGCCTCGGTACGGTCCAGGGTGAGGAAAACGGGAGCGCCCAGCGGCACGAACCTCGGATCCGCAGCGACCGAAGCCCGCGCGGTCACCGGGAGGTTCAGAGCGCCCAACGGTCCGGGCCCGGTCAGTTCCTTGAAGAAGATGTAGCTGGGATTCTCGCGCATCAGCGATGTTCCGCCATCGGGCTGTGATCGCATCCACGCCACGATCGCATCCATGTCCGCGCCGCCTGGAGGCAGAATTCCCCGATCCCGGAGCAGACGCCCGATCGCCACATATTCCCGGCCGTTCTGGTCGAGATAGCCGATCCTCATCACTTGCCCATCAGGGAGCAGAACCCGTCCCGATCCCTGAATTTGCAGAACGAAAAGGTCGATCGGGTCCGCAGCCCAGCCAATTTCCAGGTTACGGCCGGCAAGCGCTCCGTCCTCGATCTCGGCCCTTGTGTAGTAGAGGACACATAGTCCCTCATGATCCACGCGGCCCCGGCCCTTCCCGTCCTGCCCGTAGCAGCGGGCCAGATCGTCCGGCCTGGCATAGATCGGCACTTCATAGCCGGTCTGCTTCGTCCGCGATCCGCGGATCTCGGGCTCGTAATACCCGGTTGCGAATGCTTCCCCACTTCCAACCCGGACCCATTCGAAGCGGTCGCGGAAAAATGCCGCAGCATCGGTGACCGACTGCGCCTCGGTGCACAGCGCCTGCCAATCGGACGGTAGGGTCAGGCCGCTCTGATCCTGCCTGCGAACCAGCGCCGGGCAGCTCAACCTGAACGCCGTCAAGGCACGGTTGGCCTCCGTTGCGTTAAGGGTGGCCGGACTCGCGACCGAAACTCCGGCCTCGCGGGCGGTAGCAGGCGGAGGGGGTGGCGGCGGAATTGGCGTTGGCGCCGGAGCCGGGGCAGGCGGCGGTGGCGTGGGCGGCTCAGGCCTCCGTGTCGCGCAGGCAGCGACCAGCAGCGCCAGGCTGAGCGCCAAACCGCGAACGAAGACCCTCACTCTTCCTCGTCGGTTTCGACTAGAATCCAGTTGGGATCGCGGGAACTGATGTCGCGGCGGAATGTCCACCGGTCGCGGGTTTGGACTGCGTCGGACAGAGAGCCGGCAACGACTTCGCCTGCCGAATTTCGCGTTATCGCCGCAATGTCCGCTTCAAAGCGAACGGTCACCAATGCCAGGCTGCGTTCTACTTCAGCCCCGGCGATAATGGCCTGGTCGATCGCGACCAGCCGATTGTCTAGCACCAGGCCATCCTTGGTGCGCTGATCGACCGCTGCGGCGAAGGTCTCCAGAACATGAGCATCGACGTAAGGCCGCATCGGCTCGACATCGCCCTTCCAAAATGCTTCGAGGATCAGGCGATAGGCCGCTTTGGAACCGTCGAGGAATCGACCGACGTCGAAACTCGGATCAGCGGCAAGCAGGGCGCGAACTCCAGGTCCAGCCGTTGGAAGATAGGCTAGTTCGTCGGGCTCGGCTGCTGCGACACTGGCAGCGCTGCTAGTTTGGGCGCGAGGTTCAACACGCGCATCTGCCTCGGGATCGGCAGGTTTCAGGATGGGCTGCTCATGCCCCGTGCGCTCGCCCAGGACACTATAAAGCCTGAGGCCGATGAACAAAGCAACCAGGGCAAGAATGATGATGGCAGTCAACGATGCTTCCGTTTCAACGCGAATGAAATTCGAACCAACATAA
>DASTVY010000323.1:0-11060 GCA_035758865.1 Sphingomicrobium sp.
TCATGTGCGAGGTGTGGCTGGAGCGGCGTCTCGTCGGACGCTTCAGACCGTTCATGCTTTAAGGGCGGGTAGCGTCCCCTTGTCGGCCAATGACCGCAATGAGTCGATTGCTGCCATTACGCCGGTAAAGGCAGGAATGGGTGGAAAGCGTCATTAACCGCATCAGCGTGTCGGCACGATCCGGATCGAATCTATCGGGCTAGGGCTGGACCTCATGATCTCGTTGGCTTCGAGGACAAGGGTTTCCAACGCCAGAGGATCGAAACCTGGCTCGCCAGGCCGCAATTCCAGCTCCGTTTCAACGCAGAGCACGATGCGTTTCTGATGTCCCTCAATTTGCCACTCGTGCCAGCAGCGCAATCCCCGACGGTCGTTGTCCGCTGAGATTTGATGGGCTTCCTGGTTCATCGAATGTTCCGCTCTGCCGCAGCAATGGCGTCCTTGACGTTGGTATACCGGTATCCCGACCACTCATAGACGGTGAGCGGGATGGCGACGATCCCGTGGGCGGTCAGCTTGTGGCCGATCTCCGTCTCAATGGTGGGGGGTCTCATCGCGCCGCCCTCATTCTCCCATTGCGTAGCCGCGTAGGATTTTTCTGATCTCGAAGACATATGAAGCTCCAACTTACAAGCGGGAGCACTAAATCTCTCAGTCGCAACCGGCTTGGAAAAAGAATGGTTGCAATAAACTCCTAATAACACATCCTGACTTTATTTTCGCCATCACCCCTATCTTATTGTTCGAATCGGGCGCATATCTATCTGGCTACCAGTCGCAATGACGGTCCCAGGCGCTACGTCGCTCCTTTCTCCATCCTTACGTCTCACTAGCCGCACCGAGGCCGATTTCCGGATTCGTGCGATTTGAAAGGAGTTCACCATGTTGTTTGGTACCATCAAGAGATTTGACGAAACCAAGGGCTTCGGAACGATCCGGCCGGAAAACGGCCACGCCGACCTGCAGTTTGAGAAGAGTGCGGTTTCGTGGGGCGATGCGACGACCCCGAAGACGGATCGCCGACTTTCTTATGAGATTGGCAAGAACAAGGATGGCGTCGAATGCGCCGTCAACCTTCAGCCTGCGTAAGTTCAGTCGTCGACGGGGTAGCCAATCCCCGTCCGGCCCGCGCCGGGGGGCGCGGGTCATTTCACGCGGAAGGAATAGAGCGGTGGAAAGACATTACTGGCTTTCTCGTAAGAGCGAAGAAACCGATATGGCTAGGTGCGCGGCGTCGCCCGAAGCACGACTTGTGCACCAGGAATTGGCCACCCGATATGGGGCAAAAGCCAAAACGGCGGAGACCGATGCCCTTGCAGCGTTGGGCATCGCAAATATTCGAGCCGACCAATATCTGGTCAATGGCTACAGATACACCACCGCCGGCGACGCCATCGCCGAAGCCAAGCGTGGCCTAGCCCTATGATCCGGGCCAGCATCGCACCTGTCGCGCTCACGGTCTTGGTCGTCGGCTCAGCGCTCGCATACGCCTTCTGGTAAGCCCCGGCGCCTGACTGAAGCGGCCACGTGCCCTCAATGCAGGCTGGTTAAACGGCTGACCGCAAATCATTCTGGCATGATCGGTAACGACATTGACACCAATGTCAGCTAGACCCACTCTTCGACTATGGTGAGCGAAGCCTATCATCACCCGATCGGCATCCATGCCGAGGACATCGACCATATGGGTCATGTCAACAACAGCGTGTACCTGAAATGGGTTCAGGAGGCGGTTGTTCGCTACTGGGAGAAGGTCGCGCCTCCCGAAGCAGTGGCGCGGCATCTGTGGATCGCGCTGAGCCACGAAATCAAATATCGCCGGCCGACGTTCCTCGACGATCTGGTGGTCGCCGACGTCATTGCCGAGAAAGTCGACGGCGCCAGGGCCCTTTTCACCACGGTCATCAAACGGGGCGAAGAAGTGCTGGCCGAGGTCAAAAGCACCTGGTGCTGCCTCGACGCGGTATCGCGCCGTCCAGCCCGTCTTGCGCGCGAGATCGCAGCGCGCTTCCTGCCTCAGGATTGATCCTGACTTGCGCTGCGCAAGCGGCGGTGGTTGTTTCCCCTCGCACCGACAGGATCAGCGGAGGGGCAATCATGCGGAAAGCTTCATTTTTCATTCTCGCAGCTGTGATTGGGATCACCGGCTGCAAGCCGGCCGAAGACAAGGCGGCGAAGGTCGACGTTGCGGCGGAGGAGCAGGCCATCCGGGCGAAGGAAACCGGCTGGATGGAGGCCTATAACAAGCACGACGCCAAAGGTCTGGCTGGCCAATATGAAAACGATGCGTCGCTTGCCGCAAACGGCACGGCGCTCATGACCGATTCCGTTGGCCGTGGCCTATTTCTCGATGGGATGGCCGCCGACCCGGCGCTTAAGGTCGATTTTGCAAGCGACCGGATCATCGTTGCCGCTTCGGGCGAGCTGGCATCGAGCCGCGGTCACTACACGATGACCTATACGGACCCGGCAACGAAGAAGCCGAAGACCGAAACAGGAAGCTATCTTACCGTATATCGCAAGGGAGCGGACGGCAGCTGGAAGGCGGTCGAGGACTTCACCGTCCCCGGGGCGCCGGCAGCACCGGCACCCACAACGACGCCACAATGAGCCGTTAAATTTTCATTAGGAGCGACTCGAAACCTCGTGATTGTTTCGCAACTGGAGGCGAGTTGCTGAAGCGCTGACGAATGAGCCGGCGCCTTGCCCCCGAAGGGCGCCGGCACCAACCTCCCCCAATGAGCGATCCGCACATTCGAGTCGGTATCGGCGGCTGGACGTACGAGCCGTGGCGCGGCTCATTTTATCCCAATGGCCTGCCGCAGAAACGCGAGCTCGAATTTGCGGCCAGGGCCTTCGGCGCGATCGAGATCAATGCGACCTTCTACGGCCGCCAGAGCCCGAAGAGCTGGGAAAACTGGGCGAAAGCCGTTCCGGACGGCTTCCAGTTCAGCGTCAAGGGATCGCGCTATGTCGTGACCCGACCAAAGCTGGCGGACGCGGGCGAAGGCCTCGGCAATTTCCTTGCCCAGGGCTTGACCGCGCTTGGATCAAAGCTGGGTCCGATCCTGTGGATGCTGGCCGCGCGCCGCAAGTTTGACCGCGACGATATTGCCGCATTCCTCAAGCTGCTGCCGAGCGAGCTGGACGGGGTATCGTTGCGCCCTGTGATCGAGCCGCGCCACGAAAGCTTTCGCGACGAAGCTTTCTTCAAACTTTGCCGCGACCATGACGTTGCCATCGTCTGGGGTGATGATGACGAATTCCCGCTGCTCGATTCCGACACAGCCAGCTTCCGATATGCCCGGCTCCAGCGGATGAACGAGAAGGTGCCGACCGGCTATGACGCCAAGTCGCTCGATCGCTTCGCCCGGATGATCCAGGGGTGGGCCAAGGACAGCTACGTCTTCATGATCAACGGGGCCAAGATCCGCGCTCCGGCCGCCGCGCTCGCGCTTCAGGAACGGCTGGGCATTGCGAAGCCCTGAGCCTTCCGCCATCACCCGTCCATGCGCACCGACCAGCAGCCCGTCCGCATCGCCCTGTTCGCGCCCGACGGCCGGATGGGGCGCGCAATTCAAGCGGTAGTCGCCGAAGATCCCGGATTTGAACTCGACAATGAGCATGGCGAGGTGCTGGTCGATTTTTCTGCGCCAGACGGGCTTCGACAGAGCCTCGACCGGGCGATCAGCGCGGGCATTCCGCTGCTGGTCGGAACAACCGGGCTGATCGAGGAACATGAAAGCCTGATCGCCGATGCGGCCAAGATCATTCCCATTTTGCGCGCGCCGAACACGTCTCTTGGCGTTGCCCTGCTCGCCGATCTGACCGAGCGCGCTGCCCGGGTGCTCGGACCAGGCCAGTGGGATATCGAGATCGTCGAGGCCCATCACAACAAGAAGGCGGACGCTCCCTCGGGAACGGCATTGCAACTGGGCGCGGCGGTGGATCGGGCACGAGGAGATGCCTCGCCGGTCGAGCGCGGCCGCGATGGCACCGGCCTGAAACGCGGGACCGGTGCGATCGGCTATTCCGCCATTCGCGGCGGAACGGTGGCCGGCGACCATGACGTGATGTTCCTGGGGCCCGACGAAAGATTGATCTTGTCGCATCGCGCCGAACGCCGCGCGATCTTCGCTCGCGGCGCGCTGGCTGCTGCACGGTTCCTGCGCGGCAAGCCCGCCGGGCTCTATTCAATGCGCGACGTCATCGACGCCGCATGAGTGGTGCGCCGCCAGAGAGCCACGGCCTCTCCCGGCGCCTGGGTCCGTTCGACGCCACCATGCTGGTCATGGGCGGGATCATCGGCGCAGGGATCTTCGTCAATCCGGCCGAAGTCGCTCGGCACGTCCATACGCCGCAGCTGATCGTCGGGGTGTGGGTTCTGGGCGGGATGATCGCCATGGCCGGTGCCCTGGTCTATGCCGAGCTTGCCGACCGGCGGCCGGATGTCGGCGGGCAATATGCCTATCTGCGCGACGCCTATGGCCAGACGCCGGCCTTTCTTTACGGCTGGTCCTTGTTGCTGGTGATCCAGTCGGGCGGAATGGCGGCGGTGGCGATCACCTTTGCCCGCTACTTCCTCGACCTTGCGCCCCTCCCCTTGTCTGAAGGAGTGATCGCATCGGCGGTTCTGCTGTTGTTGGTGGCGATCAATTGCCTTGGCGTTCGGGCGGGCGGTACCGTCCAGAGCGCGCTGATGGTTCTGAAGATCGTCGCGATCGGCATCCTCGTCATCGGGGGATGGTGGTTCGCCTCGGCCAATCCGAACTTTGCGGCGCCGGCTCGGCCGCCTGTGGGCGGGAGCCCGGCCATGCTGGCCGCCATTGGAGCTGCGATGACTCCGGTGATGTTCGCCTATGGCGGATGGCAAACCTCTAGCTTCGTTGCCGGCGAGATGCGCGATCCCCGCCGCGACTTGGTCCGGGCACTGCTACTGGGCGTTGCCGGCGTTGTGGTCCTCTACACGGCGGTCGCGTTCGTCTGCGTCTACGCGCTTGGCCCGGATGGTCTCGCGCAGTCCAAGACGCCTGCGACCGACACGATGCGGCTTGCACTTGGCAAGACAGGCGCGACGATCATCGCACTTGGCGTTGCGATTTCGGCTCTCGGATTCCTGAGCCAGGGGATGCTGACCGCACCACGCGTCTATTTCGCAATGGCCGAGGATGGGGTGTTCTTTCGCAAGATGGCCGAAGTCAGCGCCACCACCCGAGTTCCGGTTTGGGCGATTGCGCTTCAGGGCGCGGCGGCGATCGCAATCGCCCTGTCGGGCACTTACGGTCAGATATTGAGCTATGTCGTTTCGGTCGATTTCATCTGGTTTGGACTGACCGGGGCAGCACTGTTCGTCTTTCGGCGACGCGATCCGGCCAGCGCAACTTTCAATGCGCCTGGACATCCCTTTACGACGGGTCTCTTCGTACTTTCTTGCGCGCTGATCGTCATTGCCACCGTTGCCGCCAATCCGCTCAACAGCATGATCGGCCGCGGTTCGATGCAATCCGACTACATGCACTGGTTCAAGGTGCAGGCACCGGTCCGATTCAACCTATCCTCGAGCGAAGTGCCCCATTTCCGGCTCGACCGGCTGCCGCTGACGATCGGCGACCTCGATCTCGATGGCGCCAGTCACCCGCGCTACGCGCCGCTGCGGGAGGCCATCGGCAAGCGCTATGGCGTCGATGCCGAGCGTGTGGTCACTGCAAACGGCGCCTCGATGGCCAATTTCCTGGCGATGGCCACGCTAATTGCACCAGGCGACGAGGTGATTTTCGAGCAGCCGGCCTATGAGCCGATGCTCTCCTCGGCGCGCTTCCTGGGCGCGGACATCAAATTCGTTGAGCGGCGGGCAGAGAACGACTTCCGGATCGACATCGACCAGTTGGATTCGATCGCTTCCGATCGGACCCGGCTCATCGTCCTCACCAACCTGCACAATCCTACAGGCGCCCTGACTGACGAGAGCGACCTTTGCGTCATCCACTCGATCACCGAGCGCTGCGGCGCCCATATGCTGGTCGACGAAGTATATCTGGATAGCGCGGTGCCGCCGCGGCCGAGTTCCGCGCTGCTGGGCCCGAAGTTTGTCGTCACCAATAGCCTCACCAAGGTTTACGGGCTCAGCGGCCTGCGCTGCGGATGGATCCTCGCCGAACCGAAACTCGCGGAGCGGATGTGGCGCCTGAACGACCTGTTCGGGGTGAACCAGCCGCACCAGTCGGAAATGCTGTCCTGCTTCGCCTTCGACCATCTGGTTGAGGTCGCGGCTGGGAATGCGGAGCGGCTCGCCGTCAACCGAGCGATCTTCAACGACTTCGTCGCTGGGCGCGGCGACATTCATTGCATGACTGCGGAGCATGGCATCACCGTATTCCCCCGTTGGCTCGGCGGGGATACAGATCGGCTCGATCGGCTGCTCCGCTCCAATTACGACACCGCGATCGTTCCGGGCCGCTGGTTCGGGATGTCGGACCATTTTCGAGTCGGTCTGGGCGGGGATACTGAACTCATCAAAGAAGGATTGGCGCGGCTCGAAGCGGCGCTTGACGAACTGGCATGAAGAAAGCTGACGTCTTCGAATTCTATCGCCGGCTGGCGGAATCAAACCCGGCGCCCGAAACCGAGCTGGAATATGTGAACCCCTACACGCTGCTGGTCGCCGTGGCGCTGTCGGCGCAAGCGACCGACGTCGGGGTCAACAAGGCAACGCGGAGCCTTTTCGCCAAGGTGAAGACCCCGCATCAGATGCTCGATCTCGGCGAAGAGAAGCTGAAGGAGCACATCAAGACCATCGGTCTGTTCAATACCAAGGCGAAGAATGTGATCGCCGCAGCGCAAGTCCTGGTGGACGAATTTGGCGGCGAAGTACCGCGCGAACGCGACAAACTGGAAAGGCTGCCTGGCGTGGGCCGCAAGACTGCGAACGTGGTACTGAACGTCGCCTTCGGTCAGCCTACCATCGCGGTCGATACCCATATCTTCCGAGTTTCCAATCGAACGGGGCTAGCGACGGGCAAAAATCCGCTCGAGGTGGAGCTGAAGCTCGAGAAATCCACGCCCGAGCCATTCATTACCCATGCGCATCATTGGCTGATCCTGCACGGCCGTTATACCTGCAAGGCGCGGACGCCCGAATGCTGGCGATGCCCGGTCGTGGATTTATGCGCCTTTAGGCCGAAGACGCCGGCGCCGAAGGCCAAGCCCAGCGCCGCTCCAGCCGTTCGCTAAGGCCAGTCAAAAGCTCATACTGCGAAAGACCGGAAGCATCTGCCGCCGACGGAAGGTCATAGTCGAGCGTGACCCATTCGCCTTCGAAAAGCTCCGGAGCAGCGCTGGCGTCGAGTGCGACGAGGTCCATCGACACCCGCCCAATCAGCGGCAGCGACTTTCCGTTGGCGCTGGCCGAACCTTTGCCTGCGAAGCACCGCAGATAGCCGTCGGCATATCCGATGTTGACGATCGCCGCCTCGGTGTCGACTTTGGCGGTCCAGGTGGCGCCATAGCCGCAGCTCTCGCCGGTCCTTATCTTGCGACGCTGCACCACCTCCGCCTGCGGGAAAGCCACCTGGCGGATATGGCCATCGGCCTCTGGCCGGGGAACGCCGCCGTAGAGGGCCAGCCCCGGCCGAACCAGGTCGAAACTATAGTCGCGGCCGAGGCAAATGCCTGCGCTGTTGGCAAGCGAATAACGCCTCGCCTTGATCGTTGCTGACACCGCGAGGAAGCGATCGCGCTGGACGACATTCATCGCGCTGTCCTCGTCGGCACAGGCGAGATGGCTATGGAGCGTGTGGATCCGGAGGCCGTCCAGCAAGGCGATTTCATCGGTCCTGATACCGAGGCGATTCATTCCGGTATCGACCATCACGTCGCAAGGACGATCCGGCGCAGCTTCCTTCCACCGCGCCACCTGAGCCGGCGTGTTCAATACCGGCAAGGCTCTGCTGCCCAGTGCGGCCTGCATGTCTTCGGGGCCAACGCCGTGGAGGACACGCAGCTCCGCTCCATTGGGCAAGTGGCCCAGCGCGTCAGCTTCGGCCCAGGTAGAAACGAAAAAGTCGCGGCAGCCCGCCTCGGCCAGCAGGCGCGTCACGTTGCGTGCCCCTAGCCCATAGCCGTCAGCCTTAACCGCTGCGCCGGCAGCCACTCCGGCGGTACGCTGTAGCCAGCGCCAATTATCCTGGAGGGCCGAAGAATCAAGCCGAAGGCGAAGAGCGTGGTGAATCACGCGCCTGCCCTAACCAGCGGCTTCATCCCCGTCGAGGGCCGCCCTGGCACTCTCCCAATCCCGGCCGTCAAATTTCTCGATCTCCAAATCGATCGGCTTATCCAGGCAATTGGCATTGATGCTCCAGGCGTCGGGATGGCTTCGCGGCTGGTAGAAGCTCTTCACGCCGCAGGTGGAGCAGAAGAGATGTTCCGCTGCGCCGGTTCCAAAGCGATAGCTGGTCAGGGCGTTACGGCCCGTGACGAGCTCGAATAATTGATGCGGAACCATGATGTGGAGAAATCCGGTCATCGAGCAGACCGAGCAATTGCAATCGAGTGCAGGAACGGGAGGATCGGGCATCGCTGCCCGAAACCGCACCGCACCGCAATGGCATCCGCCTGATACTTCGATCATGGGTGCCTATTGCGGCGCGGCTGGACGATAATCAACGGGCAGCAACCTTGATCGGTTGGCTCGATGCGGCGGCGATCCGCTGATCACGTTCGTCTGCCAGGCTGGCGAGCGTCTCCGCGCGGCAGCGACGAACGTCGTTCTTGCCGGCGACGTCAGCGTCCGAAGCGATGCCGCACACTTCCTTGACGGCCTGGTTCAACCGGAGATCGAGAACCCGCTGGCCGGACTGGCTGCTAAGGTCGAGATCGGAAGTCTGGACGATGCTGCTGGCAACGACCGGTGTCTCGGCAAGGGTCGGAGTAGCAGTGAAAGCCAATAGCGAAGCAATGAAAAACTTGGTCATGTCGCATCCCCTTTTTGGGATCCGGGAAATCCGGAGCGACCTTTCATCTATACCGATGATTCGGTTTTTATAAGCAACGATGTTGTGATATGGTTCTGCAGAATTGCAGAATGCGTGCCGAACGCGGCGCGCGCATAATGAACCGCCGTGATGGACTGGAACGACCTTCGATACTTCCTGGCTGTTGCCGACCATGGCAGCACTCTCGCTGCCGGACGCGCTCTGCGCGTGAGTCAGACAACCGTCGCCCGCCGCGTTGCGGCATTGGAAGAATCGCTTGGGCTGCTACTCTTTGAAAAGCGCCAGGCCGGTTACACGCTGACACCGGCGGGCGAAGAATTGGTCGAGCGTGCCCGGAATGTCGAAGCGGCCACGGAGGGATTTGCCGAAGCTTCGGCTGCCCTTGCACGCGACACCAGCGGGATCGTGCGGATCACGACCCAGGAAATCTTCGCCAACACCTTGCTTGGACCCATGCTCCGGGAGCTACATGAGCTACATCCGGATATCGTGATCGAAATCGATACGAGACAGGAGCTCCTGGATCTTGGCGAGGGCGAAGCCGACATCGGACTTCGCAGCACCGCCAGCGAGCAGCCGGCGGGCGTCGTCGGAAGAAGCCTCTGCATCGACGACTGGACGCTCTACTGCAGCCGCGATTATGCCGACCGCCATGGCGTTCCACGCACTCGTGATGACTTAAAAAGGCACTCCATCATTGGCGGCGGCGGTGGCAAGCTTTGGCTTCATTACGAGGCGTGGCTTAAGTCCCTCGGCCTCGAGGGCCAGGTGGCCATGCACCATGCGACATCGACCGGACTATTGTCGGCGATCCGATCCGGATTTGGAATTGCTGTCCTACCGTGCATCGTTGCCGACGCCGAGCCGGACCTGATTCAATGCGTTCCGCCACGCGAAGACCACAACCGCAGTTTGTGGCTGCTGACTCACGAGCGAGTTCGCCATACTCCGCGAGTCAGATTGGTCATCGATTTCCTCTACGAACGGCTGATGCGTCATGTGCGGATGCTGGAGGAAAAGCGCGCCGCCGCGGCTTAGGCGATCGGGCCTCCGCGCCATTCAGGCATTGGCCGCTCGCCGAGCGCGACTTCGACAGCAACTGCCGCTAGCAGCCTGGTGGAGTCGAGGATCGGCAGCGGCGAAATGTCCTGAGTGATCAGCAGCGGAATTTCAGTGCAGACCAACGCGACGGCGTCGCAGCCCTGCTGCTTAAGCTTCTCGATGATCTGCACATAGGCATCGCGGGATTCGTCGGTAAAAGTGCCAAGGCACAATTCGTCGAAGATGATGTCGTCGATGACCTTGCGATCAGTTTCGTCCGGTACCGCCCATCCTATTCCACGGCGCCCCATAGCACCCGGATAGACTGGGCCGGTCATCGTGAAGCGCGTCCCGAGAATGCCAACCTTACTTCGTGCGTCACGCCGCGCCTGTTCGGCAACTACCTCACCAATGTGAAGTCCGGGGATCGAGAAGGGCTCGCCCGGCGATTCCATCGCGATGTGCGCGGTGTTGTCGGGGAGTACGAAGAAATCGCATCCTGCCGCGGCGAGCTTTGCTGCGTCCTCCAAGAAGAAGCCGCGCAAACTCTCATTATCGCCGCGATCCCACGCGTCGAGCACCAGCGCCATCGGGCTGCACGTCATGGTGATTTCGGGGTGCATGTGCGGCCCCAGCCGCTTGACCCCTTCAAGACAGGCGGTCCGGAAGCACAACGTCGCGCCTTCAAAGCTGTGCGCCAGGATGCCGATATGCTTCATTCGACCGTGACGCTCTTCGCCAGGTTGCGCGGCTGGTCGACGTCTGTCCCCTTGGCCACCGCGACGTGATAGGCGAGCAGCTGCACCGGCACGGCGTAGACCAATGGCGCGATCAGCGGATGAACCTCGGGCATCTCAATCGTAGCCATGCAACCCTCGCCGGCCTCGGCCAGCCCCTTTGCATCGCTAATCAGGATGATCTTGCCGCCGCGTGCTCGAACCTCCTGCATGTTGCTGACCGTCTTTTCGAATAGCGGTCCCGAAGGCGCGATCACGATTACCGGGACCAGGTCGTCGATCAGCGCGATCG
>DASTVY010000006.1:0-2386 GCA_035758865.1 Sphingomicrobium sp.
ACATGGTTAATCATGATGACTGATAAAAGTCAAATATTATCAGTTATCCGTGATCGGGTTTCGCTCCTGGCCCAGGACTGCAATTTAAGCGCGTACATTCGATCGGCGGCCTGCAACCGCTTTCGGTCGCCAGGATCGGCCGTGATGGCAAGGCCGAAATGGATCCGGCCAAGCTCCAAGGCGAGGTAGCAGGCCTCCAGCAACCGGATGAGCTGCCGGGCAACCCTGCGCCCGGACATTCCCTCGACTCGACGCGCGAGCGTTTCACGCTCCTCGGTGTCGAGATCGAATTCAACGGCAGCGCCGGCGAGGTCCCAGGCGATGTCCTGGCATCCGACGAGGTCATGGCCGAACGCATGGTCGAGGGCGTCCGTCTTCATGAGTCTTCCATCCGGCTGGACCACCCATTCGAAGGCCTGCAGGCGATTGTCGGTGGCACAGCGCTCAAGGCCCGGCTCATGCGCCGGAAGACTTGACAGCTGCCGTGCCAGAAGATCGGAGAGATCCTGCCCCAGCCGCTCGGCAGTGTTGAGCATCGCCATTTGCACGAGATCCCGGAGCGGCGCCCCTTCGTCGTTGGCCGCCGGGAATGCGCCGGCGCGGAAGCCGAGATAATCGGCCAGACGGGCAACCAGCTGGTGACGCGGCAGCGCGGCGAGCGCCCTTGCGGGTGCCGCGGGAAGCCAGCGCTCGACAATGAAGCCATGAATGAGCGCCAGCGGCTCGGCGATGAACCCGGCAGCCGACAGCGCTCGCGCCGCGGCGAATTTGCGCTCGCCAATCGGGCCGAGGCCGGCGAATTTGACGAGAACCTGCCGGCCGGCGGCGATGGTCCGGTATTTGCGCTTCTCCATGGCCGGCACGGCTGGCGGCCAATGCTGCTCAGGACCGTGGACCGTCCCGCGCCAGGCGCCGGCCGAAAGATCCTCGAGCGGGACCTCCAGCGGACCAATGGCATCGCGGAGCCATGTCGTCAGCCGATGCGCGACTTGATCCGTGTCCAGGAAGACGTCGTCGAAAGTCGTCACGTGACGGGTGAAGCCGTGCCAGCGCCGTGCGACGGCCTCGCCTGCCTGCGGCCCCGGCGCGCCGCGATGGCTGGGAAACAAATGAAGTCGCCGGCTCGCAACGCCGTGCTGCTCCAGCCAGTCGGCCACTGCCAGGAAAGAGCTGCCGGACAGGCCCGGCCCCTCGTCGGCCACGGCGATGGCGCCCCCCTTGTCGCGCATCACGCGCGCCAGGCCGTCGTCGGCGACAATGTGTCGGTCATAGGGATCGCCACGGGGCCTGAGGCTTGCCATCTGACCGACCCCCGCTGTCGCGGCGATCATGGCAGCGAGGCTCGTTCCGATGCTGCGGATCGCGATCACACCCGCTACCGGACCGATCATTTGGCGCGCTGCGACGCGATAGGTCTCGGGGTAGACGGCGTAATGCAGATAGCCCTCGGGCTTTCGCAGCAGGATGCGTTCGGGAAGTGGTGGCCGCAGCAATGGCGGCAGCGCTTCCCTGCTCCGCCACTGCAAGCTGTCGAAGGACTGGCGGACCGTATCGGCAATGGCGATGAGCCGTGCCGTCAGGACGGTCTCCTCGGGGCTCGGCCGGTCATGGCCTGAGGCCTCGGCTGCCGCATCGGCGACACCCTGGAGCAGCTCGCCCCAAGCGATCAAACCGGCGACCAGCGCCGAGTGGCGAGGCAGGCCGGGGGGCATGGCCAGCGCGGCGGCAAGGCGCTCGTCGAGATCATCGACGACCTGCCGCGGATCTCGCTCTTGCCAACGGTCGCCGTAAAACAGCATCGGCAGCAACAAAGCTGCGGATGCGGCGGTTCCGGCTATTCGCGATATTGCTGAATGCGGGTGGTTCGGAGGCCGGGAAGGCCATGGCGGTCAATCGAACGCTGCCAGGAAAGGAACTCCTCGACGGTCAGCGTGTAGCGGCTGCAAGCCTCCTCGAGGGACAAAAGTCCGCCGCGCACGGCAGCAACGACCTCGGCCTTGCGGCGGATCACCCAGCGGCGGGTGCCCGGCGCCGGGAGGTCGGCCACCGTGAGAGGGGTGCCATCGGGCCCGATGACATAGTTGATACGCGAACGCAACTGACCACTCATGCTCGAATTCACCGTCAACTCGACGTACTCACCGATCAACAGGGACCACTGTAGGACGAGCGGCTTAAGAAAGGTCTAAGTAGTTCCAAACGAATGGCAAACGTCGCGGTGCGAACTGGGACATGGCGGACAGCTACAAGGGGACCTCGGGCTTTTTCCTTGCGCGGCAGGGTAGCGAGGCCATATAGCCGTTGCGGAAACTGCGGCGATAAGGGTGCTGATGATCAGGCTTGAGGAAGGTCAGTCGGCGATGGTCCGCAGCGCCATGGCGCTGCC
>DASTVY010000070.1:0-4378 GCA_035758865.1 Sphingomicrobium sp.
GGCTGATCCTCATCGACACCGGGCGGCACCCGGCGCATGCGGCCAAGCTGCTGGCTTATGCCCGGGAGCGTGGAAAGCCGATCGCTGCAATCGTCAACACCCATTGGCACCTAGATCATACGACCGGCAATCACGACATCCGTCAGGCTTATCCTTCTGTCCAGATCTACGCGACAACCGCCATCGATGGGGCGCTGGTCGGCTTCCTCAATCGCAATCGGGATCAGGTCGACAAGATGCTTGCCGATCCTTCCACGCCCGAAGCGCGGAAGGCGGAGCTTCGCCGCGGACGCTCCGTCATCGATCATCCCGACCGGCTACGCCCGACCGTCCCTATATCGACCAGCGCTTCAATGAAGATCGCGGGCCGCAAGCTCGACGTCCACGTCGCTCCGTTTGCTGCAACGGAGGCAGATCTTTGGATCTACGACCCCGAAATGCGCCTCGCGATCGTCGGCGATCTGGTGGTCGACATCGTGCCTTTCATGGACACGGCATGTGCCGACGGGTGGAAGAAGGCGCTGGAAGAGGTGGCGTCGACTCCGTTCGTCACGCTGATTCCAGGTCATGGGTCGCCGATGGACCGAGCCGCCTTCCTTCAATGGAAGGGAGCATTCGACAAATTCGTCGACTGCGGCCGGTCCACGCGCACGAAGGAGGAGTGCACCGCTGGATGGAAACAGGATGCGGCTCCATTCATCGATGCTGCACACGCCGATTATGTCGCAGAGGCCGCGGCCTATTACATCGACACGCGGTTGCGATCTTCCGCAGAAGAGCAACAAAAATATTGCAAGACGCTGGGCGCTTGAGGCTTTGCGGATCGGCGGCGGGCGGCTAAGCCCCAATCCCGCTTATGACCGATCCAAAACCTCCAAAGCGGATCTTCGCGGAAGCCAAGGTCGACGCTCGTGCCGCGACGCACGTTCCATCATCACCGCAGACGTTAAGCGAAGCTTATAAGCTCGCCTTCCAGGATACCGACTTCCTCCTCCGCCCGGACCTTCGTCCCGTCCGCTTCCAACTGGAGTTGCTGAAGCCCGAATTGCTGATGAACGAGGCCAATATCGCCTCGACCTTCGTATTCTACGGTTCCGCCAGGGTACCGGAACCGGCCAAGGCAGAAGCGCTGCGCGAAGCGGCGCGGTCGGACTGGGACAAGGAGGTCGCCGAGCGGCTGATCGCCAAATCGCGATATTATGACGAGGCGCGCAAGCTGGCCCGCCGAGTCAGCCAATTCCCTGTCGACGAAGATGGCAAGCGCCACTTCGTGGTCTGCTCCGGAGGCGGTCCGTCGTTCATGGAAGCTGCCAATCGCGGCGCACATGACGTCGGCGAGGAATCGATCGGCCTCAATATCGTCCTTCCGCACGAGCAGCTTCCAAACGGCTACGTGACACCGGACCTCAGCTTCCAGTTTCACTATTTTGCATTGAGGAAGATGCACTTCCTGCTGCGCGCACGAGCGGTTGCGGTCTTCCCGGGCGGGTTCGGCACGTTCGATGAGATGTTCGAGCTATTGACCCTCATCCAGACCGGCAAGGTCAGGCCGCTGCCGATCCTGCTGTTCGGCCGCGAATTCTGGGAGCGGGTGGTCAATTTCCAGGCGCTGGCCGACGAAGGCGTGATCAGTCCGCACGACCTCGACCTGTTCACCTGGTGCGAAACGGCCGAAGAGGCGTGGGACGCCGTCTGCCGTCACTATGAGGTTTGCTAGGCACCAGCCCGGCTAATCACGCCCGCCGGCCTTACTGACCCTGCGTGTCGCCCTCACCCTTGCCGCGCGTATCTTCGGCGGTGTTGAGCACGGGCTCATTCTCCGCCTTCTGGGCGCCGGCGCTTTCCGCCTCGGCGGCAGCCTTGTCGCCGGCCGCAGCGGCGTCTTCGGCCGGCGGCGGGGGGACGGTCAGCGTGCCGCCGCGCGAGTTCAGGAACAGCATGACGTCGGCGCGGTCCTGCGGGTTGCTTAGGCCGGCGAAGGTCATTTTGGTGCCCGGAGCGAACTTCTTCGGATTGGACAGCCAGGCGGACATCTTGTCCCAGTCCCAGGTGCCGCCGACGCCCTTCAGCGCATCGGAATAAGCGAAGGCCGGATGATGGGCGAGAGGCTTGCCCATGGTCCCGAACAGGGCGGGACCCAGCGCGTTGGCTCCGCCCGGATCGGCGTTGTGGCAGGCGGCGCACTTCTTGAACACCGCCTCGCCCTTCGCGGCGTCGGCAGTCTGAAGATAGAATGCGATCGGCTTCTCGGCTTCGGCTCCGCCCTCGCCCTCGGCCTCGACGCCTTCGATCGGATAGCCCATCTTTTCCGGCCGCCCGGCGTGGAAAATCTCACCCGTGAAGATCGATCCGCCCAACGCGACGATACCGGCGAAAAGCACCCAGCCAGCAATAGTATTATTACGGTCGTTCATGAAACCCCGTGCGGCCTTGCCGAAGATGGTTGAATTTGGTGCTGCCCTTTAGGGGCCACTGACCCTTACTTCAAGCCGTCCAGCCACGCTTCCAGCAGGGTGCGGGCGATGGCCCAGCGAGGAGGCGCCTGGAATGCTGTTGCCTCGGGATGCTTGGCGATGGCATCGGCAACCTCCTGCCGGGTGAACCAACGCGCGTCCTCCAGCTCGTTGGTGTCGATCGTAAGCGAATCGTCGATGGCTTCGGCGTAGGCGCCGATCATCAGCGAGGAAGGGAAGGGCCACGGTTGGCTGGCGAGATAGCGGACGTTGTGGACGGAAATGCCCGCTTCTTCTCTAAGCTCGCGGGCAACGGCGGCCTCAATCGATTCACCGGGTTCGACAAATCCGGCCAGCGCCGAATAGCGTCCTGGCGGATATTGCGGCTGGCGGCCGAGCAGTAGACGGCCCCCATGTTCGGCAAGCATGATGACGACTGGATCGGCCCGGGGATAATGCTCCGCTCCGCATGAATCGCAGGCGCGCGACCAGCCGCCGCGATTGGGCTGGGTTGGCTGGCCGCAGACCGAACAATGACCATGCCGACGATGCCAGTTGGCCAGGCTCAGTGCGGCCGCGAAAGTTGGAGCCTCGGCAGCATCCAGCATTCCGAGCAGCTGGAAATGAGCATAGGCATTGGCTGGCGCCTCGCCCTCGGCAAGCATTGAAAATCTTGGCTCGCCATTCCTTAGCCCGAGGAAAAGCTGCGCCGCTCCATCGATCGGCTGCCAGCAAAGCTTGCCCTGCTCGTCGACGGCCGGAGCACCATTTTCCCAGACCAGCTGGCGGGCATCCGGATGATCCCTGAGCGCGTCGATCGCCGAAGGTTCGGCACGCAAATGGTCGGCGCGGTCAAATCCCTCGCCGGAGAAAAATGGTTCAGGCGGCAAGGTCTTCCTTTCGCGCCAGCATGGCTTGCACGGCCTTTGCATAAAGCGTTGGCAAGCCCGCTTCCTGAATCCGGTCCAGCGGCTGCCACCAGCCGTCGCGATTCGGTTCGCGCCTGATTTCGACATGCAGGTCGAGGGTGAAATGGGTGAAGCCATGGCTGATCGTCGTCGCCACCGGCTGTGGAGGAGGATGATCGCCCCAATCCGGCCCCGGCAATGCTGCCATCCCGCCCAGCATCCCCTTATCGGGCCTTCGAACCAGCCAGATCGCGCCGTTCTGCTCGATCCACCAGGCCAGGCCGTGCCGATGGGGGCGTTCGGCCCTGGTTTTTGGCGCCGGAAACCGCTCTGGAGTACCGGTTGCCCATGCCTTGCATTCGGAAACCAGCGGGCAAGCGGGACAATCGGGCTGTTTCGGGCGGCATATGGTCGCGCCCAGGTCCATCATCGCCTGGGCATAATCACCCGGCCGATCGGCCGGAGTCATGGCTTCGGCGAGTTTCCGGATTTCGCCGCGGGCCCGATCAAGGGGCTGCTCGATGCCATGAAAGCGAGCGACCACCCGGGCGACATTGGTATCGACCACCGTCGCGCGCTCGCCGAATGCAATCGCTGCAATCGCTGCAGCCGTATAGGCGCCGAGCCCGGGCAAGGTGCGAAGCTCCATCTCGGTCCATGGAAATCCGCCGCGGCGAACAACCTCCCGGGCGCAGGCAATCAGGTTGCGCGCTCGCGCATAATAGCCAAGACCGGCCCATTCCCTGAGGACCTCCTCGTCATCGGCGGCGGCCAAGTCCTCGACCGTCGGCCATCGCTCGATGAATCGGCGAAAGCGCGGTTTCACTGTCGCGATCGTCGTTTGCTGGAGCATGACCTCGCTCAGCCAGACGATATAGGGATCGGGCTGCGGGCTTCCCGGCGGACTGCGCCAGGGCAAGGCCCGGGCATGTGCATCATAGTGAGTCAGCAGTCGTTCAGCGGCACTGGCGAGCATGCATTCGCTATGGCATGGTCGGTTCAAATGGCGAAGCCCTT
>DASTVY010000199.1:0-3233 GCA_035758865.1 Sphingomicrobium sp.
AGTTCGAAGGAGCCGGCGGGGCAGCTGCGCGACCGGGCGTGACTTCCTCTTGCACTGGGACGCGTCTCTCCTGGCGCGCGGTTGGCACTTGTCAGGCGCGGGTCGGCGAACAAACCTGGCGAGCATCGCGATAAGGCACAATCCGCCAGCGGGCGGACGTTGTCAGAAATGACTCGTCAGGCGAGCGCCCGATCGGTGACGCATGCCTCCGGACGGGCGACAGCCACCAAAGCGGCCACGAGCGGTCGCACATCCGTCACGTTGAAATCTTCGCGGACGAAGATGCCCACCATGAAATTGCCGAGCGGCGGGAGCGTGTCCTCTTCGATCACGAGGTTTGGCGGAACCAGCCGTCGCGTCAGCGGCAAATAGCCGAGCCCAGCCGCGACGGCCGCGAACCGCGCACCGAAATCGACCGCCGAGAACACGATTTGATAGGGCCGCTTGCTGCGCTTGAGCGCATCGGTGGCGATCTGATCGACCCGAAGCACGTTGGGAGAGCTGATGAGCGGCACCGGGCCGTCAGGCGCTGCGAAACCGCTCGCTCTCACCCATCCTATTTCCTCCACCCAGGAGCCCAACGCATCGGCCATGTCCTGCGCCTCTCCATACGCGAACGCGATATCGAGATATCCCAGGCGCAGCATGCGCAGGACATTCGGAGAGTTGTCGCAGCAGATTTGCAATTGGGCCCTTGGGGCCTTCTGGCGTATTTCTTCGACGATCTTAGGAAGGACGCTTTTCGCGAACAGGTTCGGAACGCCAAGGCGAACGATCTGCAGGCCGGTCTGGCTTCCACATTCGAGAATGATCTTGTCGTTGATCGACAACAGCCGCTGCGCGGATTTCAAAATCTCCGATCCGGTCTCAGTGAGATTGATGCCGGCCAATTTCCGGTCGATGATGTCGCTGCCGATGATGATTTCCAGTTTTCTGATCTGCTGAAGTACGGCGGGCTGCGTGAGTTGCAGCAATTGCGCCGCCTTGGTCACGCTGCGGAATTCGCACACCGTCACCAGCGTTCGCAGGAGTTCGGTAGGAAGATTTGTCTTTATGCTTTCGGCAAACATTGCTCGCCTCAGGCGTTAGGACTGACAATGCTCCGGCGAACCGCCCACCCGCGGTGCGCTTACGCGCCTCACTGCGTCTTCAAATCGAGGTCCTTGGCTAGAGCTGAATCCTTTTCTCGCTGAGCTTTGACGATGCGGGAAAACTCCTCCGGGGTGTCGAGCACCGGCTCCATCCCCAGCCCCAGGAAACGCTTGCGGACCCCTTCGTCCTGCTGCGCCGACGCCAAGGCCGCGCGCAGCCGTTCGACAACCGGACGAGGGGTCTGGCCCGGTGCAAACAAGCCATGCCAGAGCGCGACATCGTATCCCGGTATGCCCTGCTCCGCGATGGTTGGGATATCAGGCGCCAGGATTGAACGGGTGGAGCCCGATACGCCGAGGATGCGCAACCCATCGTTCCGGCGCGACAAGGCATCCGGTGCCGCGAGCAACCCGAACTGCAGCTCGCCGCTGATCGTGTCCTGAATCTGTCCGGCGGAGCCCCGGTAGGGAATGCCAACGAAGTTGGTTCCTGCCATCTTGTTCAAGAGCGCCGTCGCAAGGTGCGTGGCCGTTCCCGGTCCGGGATGCCCATAGCGGACGACCTGCGCGGGATCCTTGCCGGCCGCGATCAGGTCGCCGACCGTCTTCAGCTTGGATTTTTCAGGAACCACCAGGAAAAACGGCGACGTCATCACCCGGGAGATGGGCTGGAACGCGGTCGCGGGGTCGTACGGAACCTGTGCGCCGAGCGCGTTCGTCACCGGACCGGAGGTGCTGATGAGCATCGTGTATCCGTCGGCAGGCGCATGGGCCACGAACCCGGCGCCCAGGGACTGATTTGCTCCGGGCCGATTGTCGACGATGATCTTTTGGCCGAGGTCTTGCGACATCACCGGCTCGATCAGACGCGCAACGATATCGATGCCGCCGCCGGCGGGCGCTCCGACGACCAGCTTGATGAGCCGGGACGGAAATTCCTCGCAACTTGCGAAGCCCTGTGCGTTTACGAACAGCGCGGCTGCCAGCAATAGTTTCGTCATCGCATGCTTCATCGCGATAGCGCCTCTCTATCCAAGCTTGACCGATAAGCGGTCGTGCCGCTAACCAAGTTTAGTAGCCACTATAGCCAGATCCGCATGCTTCTTCACGTGTATTTTCATCCCCCGACACGCATTATTACCGGTTTCCCAACCATCGATTGAATGGGCACAACGGCAAGGATGCCGTGCCAGGAGAACGGAATGCCCATTCGAATAGGGACCGGTGAGCGTGGCGGCACGTTTCACACCCAGGGATTGGCGCTCAAGGCGGTGCTGGACCGGATCCCGCAAACTGCGGGCGTCGAGGTGGTGGAATCGCCTGCGGGGATCAGTATCGAAAACGCCAATCGTCTCGACGCCGGCGATATCGATTTCGGCATCATATCGGCGCCATGGGTGGTCGCCGCCAGCCAAGGCACGGCGCCCTTCATGCACGCCATCGACCTGCGCATCGCGGCACCGATGAATCTCGGCCCGAATTTCTTCATTTGTCGCGCCGACTCCAGGCTGCGGACGGTCGCTGATCTACGCGGCAAAAGGGTGGCCGTGGGTATGAAGGACGGCGGCATGGCGCCGCATGCCGAGGCGGTCTTCGCGGCCCTCGGGATCGGACCCGGCGATCTGGAGCGCGTTTATGTCGACTTCGCCGAAGGTGCCGAGATGCTGGCAACGGGCGCGGTGGACGCGCAGTTTCAATGCCCGGTCCCGAACCGGGTAATCAATGACCTGAGCGAGCGCGTCCTGCTGCGCGTTCTGTCCTACGACCCTGCGCACCTCGATGCGGCGCTCAAGGCCATCCCGCACGATCGGCGCATCATGATGAAAAAAGGTGCGTTGCGGGGGCTCGACCAAGACGTGCCGCAGCTTGGCGTGCTGAACCTGCTGGTCACGCACGCGCGTAGCGATGCCGCCACCGTCGAGCACGTGGTGCGCGCTATCGTACTGGCGGCAACTGAGTTGGGCCAGATCGATCCGCTCTTTGCCGGATTGGCTGATCTCCTCGAGATGTTCAGGCACAACAGCAAAGCCGCGCCGGAATTCGGCGGCGTGGAATTGCATCCAGGCGCGGTCCGCGCTTACCAGGAGCTGGGTTTTTTGCGCTAGATCGATGGATCGGCATTTGCGCATCGGCGCTTGACCC
>DASTVY010000318.1:0-12662 GCA_035758865.1 Sphingomicrobium sp.
GAAGCTTAAAATCTGCACATCCTGCTTGCGCTTTTCGACGAGCATCACACCTCGCGCCGGCTGTGACTTCACTGCGGCCGTCGAGCGCTTGGCCTGCTTAGCCTTGTTGTGGTGGCACTTGGCTGCGCCCGCCTTGTCGGCCGACCAAGCCGGTGCGGCTACCGATGCCGACAGCATCAGCGAAATGGCAGTGGCGGCGTTTGCAACGAGCTTTATCATGGCCTCAATCCCAACTTCCGAGTTTTAACCCGAATCCGTGGCGGGTGGTAGGCGAATGCGCTGGCGTCCGTGCCAAAATTTGGCAAGGATCGGCTCATGTTCGACAATTTCGATCTGAAGCTTCTCAATGCCTTGCAGGAGGACGCGGACCGCACGGCAGAACAATTGGCCGAAATCGTCGCGCTTTCGCCATCGGCGATCGCCCGCCGGTTGCGCCGACTGCGCGAGGAAGGTTTCATCGCTCGGACTGTTGCGCTGCTTCCGGCGGCAATGGTCGATCGGCGATTGAGGGCCTTGGTCAGCATTCAGCTCCATGATCATGCGCCCGCCGCCGGCCTGGCTGAACTCAAACAACGGATGGTTGCCGAGGATCAGGTGCAGATGTGCCTGGAGGTCAGCGGCAGCAACGACATCGTGCTACTGGTCGCCTGCCGCGACATGGCGGAGTTCAACGCCTTCGCCGACGCCGAGCTGGCCTCGAGCCCCGTCGTGCGGCGCTACGAAACCAGCTTCGTCAAGAAAGAGATCAAGAACCGGCCGATGGTCCGGCTCGACGAGCGCGACACACAGCCCTGACGGCGGCGCGCCGCAACTCGCTCTATGCCGCCTTCTTCGACGCGATCCAGCGGTCGATCTTCTCTTCGAGGATTGCCAATGGAAGCGCGCCGGTCATCAGAACCTGGGCGTGGAATTCGCGAATGTCGAACTTGTTGCCCAATTCGGCCTCGGCCTTGCGCCGCAGCCGCTGGATGGTCATCGCGCCGGTTTTATAGGCCAGTGCCTGGCTGGGAATGGCAATGTAGCGCTCGACTTCCGCCGTGGCGTCGGTCTTGCCCATGCTGGAGTGGGTCAGCATATATTCGATCGCCTGCTCGCGGGTCCAACCTTTGGAATGGATTCCGGTGTCGACAACGAGCCGCATCGCCCGCAACATCTCATCGTCGAGCGTGCCCATCCGCTGGATCGGATCCTTGTAAAAGCCCATTTCGTAACCGAGCGTTTCGGCATAAAGCGCCCAGCCCTCGACGAAGGCCGTGTTGCCGCCAAATCGCATGAATGCCGGCAGGTCCTTGTTCTCCTGCGCCAACATGATCTGGAAGTGATGCCCCGGAGCACCCTCATGCAAATAGAGCGTGGTCATTCCCGGCGTGGTGCGTGATGGCAGGTCGTAGGCGTTGAAATAGAAGATGCCCGGCCGCGTGCCGTCGGGCGTTCCCTGCTCGTAACTTCCACCCGCCTGGAACTTCTCGCGGAACGGCTCATAGGGCCGGATCTCGAGCTTCGATTTGGGTACCGTCGAGAAATAGGTTGGCAGCTTGGCGTCGACCGCCTTGCCGATGTCGTAATAGCCCTGAGTCAACGCCTCCCGGGTCGGCTTCTTGAACTTTGGGTCGGTGCGAAGATAGTCGAAGAACTGCGACAGGGTCCCCTTGAAGCCGACTTCCTGCTTCACCTTCTCCATCTCGGCGGTGATGCGCGTAACTTCGCTGAGGCCCGTCTGATGGATTTCCTCCGGGGTCAGCGGGAGCGTGGTCGTAGACTGCACCTGGTAAGCGTAAAGCTCCTTGCCGCCCTTCATGTACATGAGGCCATAGCCGTCGCGGGCTTTGGGCAGGTAGCTGGTTTCAAGATAGTCGCGAACGCGCTTCATCACCGGGTAGATGTCATTGGTGATGATCGCGCGATATGCCGCCTCCAGCCGGGTCTTGTCCGCCTGGCTGAAATCGGCCGGGAAGTTCTTGACTGGCTGGTAGAAGGGCGATTCCTCAACCGGCTGCTTCAACTGGGTGTCGAATTGCTCGATGACGTTCCTGATCGTCATCTTGGTCTCGAACACGCCCGCGGCCTCGCCCTCCTTGAACCGGCCGATCGATCGGTCGAGCAAAATGACATAACCCGCATGCCGCTTCAGCGCATTGTCGTAGTCCGTGACGGTCTTGAACGGCGCGCCGCCGGTGCCGCTGGAAAAGCTCGGATAGAAAGTCTGGAAGCCCGAGAAATGGTTGATCGGGCGGACCTTGCTGACATCGAGGTACTGGGGCTCGTAACCTTTCAGCGTGTCCTTGGTCGAGAATTCGAACACGTCATAGGCGAGCTGGTCGGTCGGGTTCAGCGAGGCGCGGTTGATCGCGTGCAGCGCGGCCAGATCGGCCTCTGAGGCCGCCTTTTCCTTCGCCAGATATTCGTCGGTGATGTAGTCGCCGAACTGGTCGGCGTAGCGCAGGTCGCCGCGGAAAATCCCGAACAGCGGGTTACGCTTGAGCTGGGCCTCGTCGCTGTCCTTGAACAATTTGAACAGCCGATCATGCGAGTTTTGGTCCACTACCGCGGGAATCTTGGCTGCTTCCGCCGGCGTTAGCTCCTGTGCCTGAGTAACCTTCGGCTCCCAGGGCGGAGCCTCCGCGGGCTGCCCGCTCTGAGCGGCTACAGGGGCAAACGACAACATGGCCGTGGAAAGCAGGATTCCAAACGTGGCAGCGCGGCGAATCATCGATGAAAGACCCCTGAGAATTTGGTGTATTAAGCAGATAAAACGGCTAGGTCGCTGTCGCAAGCGCGGCAACGCCGCTTCGACCAACGGTCAGGCGCCGTCTACCAGAAGAAATTATAGATCACGTCGACAACGCGGCCGCTATAGATGTCGACCAGCAAAGCGTCGTCGTAGTAGCGCACCCAGCGGTACGGCCCATATGCCGGCGGAAGCCGATACATCCATGGATCGTTCAGCCAGAAGTTCGAGCCATAATAGCTGGGCCACAGGTCATAGCCGGTCGACCAGCGGCGATAACCCCAGCCATAGGGGTCGTAGTAATGGCCCAGGCGGAACAGCGACCGGTGGCGGCTGCGATAGTGCCACCAGTCGTATCGTTTGTCCTTGCGCCAATCGTGCGACCAGTCGCCATCGTGGTCATGGTCTTTGCCTTGATCCTTCCAGTCCCCGGGCCTGTACTGGCGAAAAGCGTCAACCAGATTGTCCGGCTTGTCGTCGCTCTGCGTGACCGGCTGAACGACGGGAGGCGCTTGGACTTCTTTGACCGGCTGTGGGTCGAGCTGAGTCCGATCGGGCCTGGCCGGGCGTTCGGCGCGCGTTGGCCCATCACTGTCTTGCATTCGGTTCGGCCGAATAACGCGTTCCTGGTCGGTGGAACGATCAATGCGCGGCGAACGACCGGCCTGTCGGTCAATGCCATCCATTTGCTGAGCGCGTTGCTGGCCCACCGCGCGTTCGCGCTGGACATTTTCGGAGCGCTGAGCGCGCTCGGCCTTGGCGTCCGCTCGCTGGCTGGCTCGCTCAACATGTTCGGCCTGGGAGCGCGAATCGCGCCCGGTGTCCTCATCCTGGCCAAAAGCTGCTGCAGGCACGAATGCACCCGCCAACAGCAATGAAATCAATGTCTTACGCAATTACCAATCTCCACTGGCAATTCGCCTTCACGAGTCGTGGGGTGGAGACTGGATTCCCGGCGATGAGCCGTTGCTGAACCGCGACGAACTACCAGTTGGCGCGGCACCATTCGTTTCTTGAGCCGGTAATGCCGGCGTGGCGGCGGCTGCAGCGTTGGCAATGGCCTTGAGGATCCTGGGGGTCGCGCCGCAACGACAGATGTTGGGCAAGGCCGCCAACTGTTCCGGCGTCGGATTGGGGGTCGTGCGCATCAATGCGGCAAGCGCCATGATATAGCCTGGATCGCATCGCCCGCATTGGCTGACCTGTTCGGCTGCCCAGGCCTGCTGGAGCGGATGGGCACGGTCTGCCGACAGCCCCTCGATGGTCGTGATGTCAGCGCCCTCCGCCGCCGCGATTGTCAGCCGGCAAGAGAGGATCGCCTGTCCGTCGGCGATGATGGTACAGCTGCCGCAATCGCCGCTATAGCAACCATGTTTTGTGCCAGTGAGATTGGATGCATCTCGCAGAGCGAACAGCAAAGGCGTCTCGGGATCCAGCCGATAATGGATTGCCTCGCCATTGACGGTCATGCGGGTCATGGTCGCAACCTAGGGTGGGCGACGCACCTTGCAAAGATGGATGTGGCGCGCCCATGATGACGTCATGGGGAGCATTGCGACGGCGCGGGGGCGCATCGGATTTCTCGAGAAACGCGGCGACGATACGCCGATCGTCTTCCTGCATGGTGTCGGCTCCGACAAGAGCGTTTGGCGCCCGCAACTCGAGCATTTCGGACGAACGCGGCGAGCGGTCGCATTCGATTATCCCGGATATGGGGAAAGCGAATATATCGAGTCTGCCGCTCGAGACGATTATGCCTCCGCCATACTCGCGGCCATGGACGCGCTTGAAATCGGCAGGGCGCATATCTGCGGCCTGTCGCTTGGCGGCGTCATCGCGATTGCCATGCACGCTGCAGCGCCCGACCGCTGCGCATCGTTGATCATCGCCGACAGTTTTGCCATTCACCCGGACGGTCAGGGCATTTACGATCGGTCCGTTGCTGCCAGCCATTCGATGACGATGCGCGATCTGGCAGAAGCCCGCACCGGCGTTTTGCTTGGCTCGATGGCCAGTGAAGAAATTCGATCGGATGTGGTGGACACAATGGCGGCAATCGACCCTGCCGCCTATCGGCTGGGCGCCGCAGCAGTCTGGCTGGCCGATCAACGAGACCGCGTCGCCGCGATTGAAGTGCCGACGTTGATCCTGGTCGGAGAAGAAGATCGGATCACGCCGATCAGCCTGTCGGAAGAACTTCATGAGTTGATTCCAGGATCGAAGCTGGAGATCATTGAGAAAGCGGGACATCTCGCCAATCTGGAACAGTCCCGAGCCTTTGATTCGGCGATTGAATCGTTTCTCTCCGAACAGCGTTAGCGGTCTGTTAACTATGTGATTTAAGGCTGTTTTTTCCTTGTCCTGCGAAAAGCGGGGCAATGAAAACCGCCGCACTCCGCTCCGCCTGCATCCTGCCTTCGCTGGCATTGGCCGTCATTGCGACGCCTGCGCATGCCCAGGTGGTCGGAAGTTACGTCCAGTCGATGACAAAGACCGAGGCGATCCTTGGCGGAAAGCCAAGCGCATTGGCAGCCATCACCTCGGCACAGGGCGGTCGCCCGCTTTATAGTTCCTATGTCGTTCCTGCCAGCGGGGGCGCCAACCTTCGACCGGCTACTGCCAATTATGTCCGCCCGGCCGTGTCCAGCGACCGGCCCGACATCTTCAACAGCGTCGCCCTTTCCATTGGCCGCAGCCCGCTCGATGCGCGCTGGAGCCATGTTTCGGGGGCGGGCGTCGGCGGCAACGCCGGCGCCTTCGCCGCCTCTCTCCGCGACCAGAACGTGATCGCCAAGCTCGAAGCGGTGAACGGCTACGTCAATGCGCGCGTCCGCTTCGTCGATGATCGGGTGCAATTCGGTGTCGCCGATCGGTGGCTGGCACCGTCGGAGACGCTTAGCCGGGGCCGCGGCGATTGCGAGGATTTCGCACTCGCCAAGCGGGCGCTTCTGCGCGCAGCGGGAGTACCGGAAAAAGACCTCTACCTGGTCGTGCTCAAGGACCTCAGCCGCCGTGCCGACCACGCCGTACTCGTCGTGCGCGCGGCCGGCCGCTTCCTGGTGCTGGACAATGGTACCGACCGGATCGTCGATTCCAGCGATGTCCAGGATTACAAGCCGGTGCTGACCTTCGCCGCCAATGGCCGGTCCTACACCCATGGCTACCGCCGCGACGTACCGCCCGTGAACTATGCCGCCAATCGAGTGGCGGCACCGGTCGTGCTGGCTGAAACGCGGTTCGAGCCGTCGTCAGGTGATGACGAACGTCCTGAAGTTGTCCAGGAAACTGCGAGCCTGATCCCGACCGTCGTTACGCTCTAATCAACGTTCGCGCAGCGCATCGCTCCGCGCTTTCAGGACCGGCTTCAGCAAATAGGTCAGAACACTCTTGCGGCCGGTGATGATTTGCGTGTCGGTCATCATACCAGGTGTGATCGGAAGCCGGCGACCGATCTTGTCGAGATAGGCCTTGTCGGTCTCGACGATGACGATGAAATAGGCCTCCCGCTCGACCTCGTCGTAAATGCTGTCGGCCGATACCTGGACAACCCTGCCGTCGAGCCCGCCATAGGTGGAAAAATCGTAGGCCGTGACTTTGACCAGCGCCTTGTCGCCGACCTTGATGAAGGCGATGTCGCTGGGCTTGACCCGGGTTTCGACGAGCAGCTTGTCGCCCATCGGAACGACTTCCATCACTTTTTCACCCGGCTGAACGAAGCCGCCAATGGTGGTGACCTGCACGTCGTTGACGATTCCGTTGACCGGCGAGCGCAGCTCCATCCGGCCGGGCGCACCGCGCGCACCGCTCAGCGACTGCTGGTTGATCGCGATCTTCTGCTGGACCTGGCTGCGCTCGTTCAACGCCTCCTGGCGGAAGGTGAACGAGGCCTCGCTGGCCTGGCTATTAGCCTCTGCCACGGCTGCCATCGCGCGGCCTTGCTGCTCGCGAGCTGCAGCAATTCGGCCCTGCAGGTCGACCACCTCGCGCTGCGCATTGGCAAGTTCGGTCACCGGGACGATGTTCTTGGCCGCGAGCGGCTCCAGCCGGTTTACATTGTCCTGCGCCAATACCAGGCTTCGCGACAGGGAGTTGATCGTGGCTACAGCTTCAGCCGCTTCGCGGCGACGCTGCTCCGCCGACGAACGCAGTGCGGATACGCGGCTCGATAGCGCCTGTTGGCGCACCGCGCTCAACGTCGCTTCTTCGCCGCCAAGGGAAGCCGAGGATCCACCAAGGCCTTCTGCGGCCAGGCGCGCCGATCGCGCCTGTAACGCCTCTGTCTCAGCCTGGATCGAGCGGCTCTCCGGATTGTCGAGCCGAGCCAGGAGTTGGCCCTTGGTCACGTGCTGCCCTGATCGCACAAGCAAGTCGACCACCGTCGCCGGCTCGGCCGATTGGATCAGCTGGACCTTGCTCGACGGGATAACCTTGCCCTGGCCGGCAGTGACCTCGTCGACCTTGGCGAGCATCGCCCAAAGGATGAAAACCGCAAAGCCAATTGCGACCGTGACGATGATGCGCCGCGCACCACTCAGTGGCGCGCGATGCTTCTTCGCGCCTGTCGATGGAAGGAAAGGAAGCGTCGCCATGATCGAGACTCGTCTATTCGCGGGCCGCCAGAGTCACCGGCTTGGCCGGTTCCGCTGGCACCACTTGTTGCTTTGCAATCTCCCGCGTTGCTGCGGTGGATTCGGAAGGCATGGGAATGTTAAGGGTCCAACCCTTCGACGTGTCCAGCAGGCCACCGACGTCATTTTCGGCACGCGGAATCGGTGGCCCGACCAAGGCCGGATCCTCGATCGGGACCAAAGTGCCATCGGTGAGAACAGCTTGGCGAAGCGGCGGCCGCAATGATGCAGGATCGTAAGGCTCGCCTAAATAACGGCCGCTGAAGGCCGCCGTCGAACCCCATGAGCCGGGCCAGCGATAGAAAATATGAGCGCCAATCTTGGAAATCTTGGCCAGCCTTGGCGCCCAATAGGGTGCGACGTAATCGGCGTGATAATGGGTCGCGGCGCCAACCGATTTTTCAACGAATCCGTTGATCGCAGCGGCAGCGATCTTCTCCGCCTCATGCCAAGCTCCCAGCGCCGGCCGCCGGTAAAGCGAGCCATCGCAGACGAAGCTAAACTGGCAAACCGGGTCTCTTGCGCCCTGGTAGACGACCCCGCAAATCGACTTGGGGAAGGCCGGGTGGCGGAGGCGGTTGAGCACCACCTGGGCAACCGCTCGGCGGCCCTCGAGCGGCTCGAACCCTGCTTCGTAATAGACCGCCTGGGTCATGCACAGAAGTGCTCGGCGGCGATCGAGTGGGTCCGATCCTGACAGGTCGAACGGTCGCGACGCGGCGATTGGCGCGGTGCTGAAGGGCATGGAAGCGTTGATAAGCCTGGCCTGGTCGCCAATCGCCCGATTGTGAACCAATTCCTGGCCCGATGTTGCTGCGATCAGCGAGGCGGCTGCCGCTGGCGGAATTGCAACCGACGCGGTCGAAGCCAGCGTCGGATCGACGCGCAACGTCGTTCCGCCGACGATTGCAGCCAGCAGGGCCGTCACGGCAAAGCCTGCAGGACGGCGGGCCGAAGCCATCGAGTGGACGAGCGCCGTCATTGCGAGGCGGCCTTCTGGCCGGAGCCCTTGAGCTTGCCCAGCACCTCGTCACGCGGTCCGTCGGCGACGATCTTGCCGGCATCGATCACGATCAGCCGATCGCAGATAGTCAGCATGTTATGGCGGTGCGTGGAAACGACCAGCGACTGATCCTTCGCCAACGCCGTCTTGAGCTTTTCGATGAAATAGAGTTCCGTCTGCGTGTCCATCGCGCCGGTCGGTTCGTCGAGAAACAGAAGCTTCGACGGGCTGACCAATGCGCGCGCGAGCACCAGGAGCGAGCGCTGCCCGCCCGACAAGAGCGCTCCACGTTCGCCGACCGGGCGATCAAATCCAGCCGCGTCGCGCGACAGGAAGATGTCGGCGCCCGAACGGACCACGGCATCGATCAGTTGCTGATCGTCGGCGCGTGCGGCGCCGAGCATCAAATTGTCGCGGACCGTGCCGGAAAACAGCTCTGCGTCCTGCCCCACGAAGCGAAATGCTTCGCGCAGCTGGTGCGGATGATACTGACGGCTGTCCAGCCCATCGACGAGCATCTCACCGCCTGTCGGCGCATAAAGTCCGCACATCAGGCGGCCGAGCGTTGATTTGCCCGATGCCACGCGTCCGATGATCGCAATTCGTTCGCCCGGCTCGATCTTCAAATTGACGGCCGACAGGCTGTCGACGCTGGCTGCTGGATAGCGGAAATCGACGCTCTTCAGCTCGACATGCCCGGCGCGAATTTCCGGCACGATGCTGCGTGCCGCGACCTGGCGCTCGTCGGTCGCCTCCATCATGTTCTGAAGCGAGGCGAGCGTCGTCATGGACTGCTTGCCGCGCGTGAGCAGGAATGCGAACTGCCCGATCGGCGACATGGAGCGTCCAGCCAACATGACGATCGCGATGATCGCTCCCATGCTGATGTCGCCCTCTTGGAACAGGTAGAAGCCGCCGACCACCAGACCGACGCTGATCGCCTGCTGGCAAACTGAAGCCAGGTTCACGGCAACCGAGGTCAGGCGCCGGAGCTTCTCCTGCGTCGCTGCGGACATGGCGGCATAGCGGCGCCAACGGCCGAGCATCTGGCCTTCGGCGCGAGCCGACTTCAGCGTTTCGATCGCGGAAATGGATTCGACGAGAACGCTATGCTGCAGCGAACTATCGGCCTGCGCGTCGAGGGCGGCACCGGCCATCCGCTTTTGCAGGACTACGCCGATCGTCAGCATGGCGGCAATCCCCACGATCGGGACAACAACTAACCAACCGGCAATCACCGCAATCAAGGCAAGGAAGACCAGCATGAAGGCGATGTCGACCAGCAGCACGACCGAGGTCGAAGCGAAGAAGTCGCGAACCCCTTCATATTCGCTGACGCGCTTGGCAAAGGCGCCGGTGCTTCCCTGGCGCTCCGCCATCGGGAGGTTCATCACCTTTTCGAACAGCTTCTGCGAATATTTGGCGTCGAGCCGGCGGCCGATTTCGTCGACCAACTGGGATCGGGCCAGCCGCAATGTGTAGTCGAAGCCGAGAGCCAGGAACACGCCGATCGCCAGCACCCACAGTGTCGGAACGGCCTTGTTCGGAATGACGCGGTCGTAGACGTTCATCGTGAACAGCGGCACCGCCAGCGCCAGCAGGTTGACAATGAGTGCGGCGAGCAGCACCGGCCAGAATTCGCGGCGGACCTTCCAGACTTCCGACCAGAACCAATGAGTCCGCCGAAGCTTGTCCCATGGGCGCTCGCCGGCGCGCTCCTGCGTCGGGTCTGCTTCGACCGCAATCGCATGACCGGTAAACACCGGCTCCAGGTCCGCGGCCGGCACCCACATGGGATCGGCGGTACCTGGGGAATAAATCAGCGCATCCGCGGCCTTCATTTCCAGAAGGACGATCGCGCGGTCTTCCGTAAGTTCGACGATCGCCGGAAGTTGCTGCAATCGCCAGCCGCCAATACGGCGGCGCGAAACGGGCTCGCCGCGCATTCCAACCTGCTCGAGCGCCGGCTCGACCTGGTGGAATGGCAGCGTACCCGTCGAAGAAAGAGCCAACCCCGCGCGCAGCAAGACCGGGGAAGACGGCCTGTCTGCGCGGCGCGCGAGGAAGGTCAGGCAATCGAGGACAGGGTCGATCTCACGCGATGGCGCGGAATCCAGCCAGTGCATGATACTCAACACCCGTCCCCTTCATCAGTCTCAATTGTTGCCCGATGGATATGGCGAAGGATCCTCACCCGGCGCGGGCGGGCCCATGCGCGGATAGGGGAAGCTATTCTCCTGCCGGTCCTCAGGCGGGATCGGATTGACGTCGAACTTCTGACGTTGATCCATCCGAGCCTCGGTCGCAATCTGGACGCCGAGCGCCTCGATCAGGCGATTGCTCGCTGCCAGAACGCGATACTGGGCATAGAGCTTCGACATGCGTGCCGTTTCGAGCGACGACTGGACATTGAAGCGCGTGTTCTGCGCATCGAGCACGTCCAGCAGTGAACGGCGACCGACATTGAACTGCTCGCGATAGGAAAGCAGCAGGTCGTCGGCGACGCGGCCCTGCGTTTCGAGCTCGGTCGCCAACCGGGTCTGGTTGGTAAGCCGGCTCCAGGCGGAACGCGTATCTTCCTCGGCACGGCGAGTCATTTCGAACAGGCGTGCGTGGATTTCGTCGGCCCGCGACTTTTGTTCGCGAACATTCGCCGTGTTGGCGAAGCCGTCGAAGATCTTCCAGCGCATGACGACGCGAGCTTGGAGGTCGCTGGTGCGGCCTTGGAACCCGTCGATGTCATCGCCGTAGCGGGCAGTGCCTTCCAGATTGAAGCGCGGGCCAAGCTCCGACTGCGCGACCTTGGTGAGGTAGCGCTGTGCTTCAAGATCGGCGATCGCCTCCTGGACACGCGGGTTGTTCTGCCGAGCGGCCTCTTCAGCCTCGGGCAGCGTTGCCGGCATTGCCTGTGAGAGATCGGGCGGCATCGAGACCGCATCGATCGGAACGCCGGTTAGCGTCTGGAACTGGATCGCTGCGGTATCGAGGTCTTCCTGCGTCTCGGTCACCCGGGCGCGGGCGGACTGAAGCCGCTCTTCCGCCTGCTGCTGGTCGGCAATCGAGATGGAGCCGCGCGCGACACCCTCACGAAGATCGCCTGCCAGTCGTTCGTGGAAGGTCACGTTATCCTGTGCGATCGCAACCAGCCGCTGCTGCAGCAGATAGTCGATGTATGCACGGCTGATGTTCAGCGCGACGAACTCGCTCCGTTCCTCGACGCGAGCGCCGGCGGCATCGGTACGGGCAGCCTGGTACTTGATATCGGCCTGGCGTCCGCCCGAATTCCACAACAGCTGATCGGCAACGATGAAGCCTTCAACGGGCTCCAGTCCCTCATCGGCGATTCCGAGATCGCGCCGGGTCGGGTTGCGAAGCTTCCTCAGGCCAGCCGAACCTTCGACCGAGATCGTCGGTAGCCATGCGCCTTCGGCCTGCTTGCGCTCTTCCTTGGTGGCCAGCTTGTTGTGCACAGCCTGCCGAATTTCAGGATTGGTTTGCATCGCAGATTGGATGGCATCCCTGAGCTCCACGCCGAATGCCGGCGTGGCGCACAAGAGCACCGCCCCAGGAACGATAATCGTCCAGTGCTTCCTCTTCATGTCTTCCCCCTTCTGGTCATGGGCGGATAGGCCCTCCCCGTCCACAGGGAGGGCCCTGCCCCCGTCAGCCGTTTGCGATAGGCTGAGCTGCGTCCTGATGGTGCGTTGCCACATCCATCTTGAACATCATGTCGAACCCGGCGCCGATAGCCCCATGTCCGCCCATGTCCCAACTCGAAACGGCCGCGGCATCGGGGCTTGCCATGTGGGCAAGCGCCTGAAGCGCACCGTTTCCGCCGGGCAGGTTGGCGAGAGCGGCGTCAAGGTCCGGGGCGTTGCCCTGGTGCAGGGCATCGGCAACGATCTGTTCGACCGAGCCGCCCCGCTGGGCATCACCATTGTCGTTGGCCGCTGCCTCGAGTGCTTCGGCCGAGACCATCGCAACCGTCGGAGCAACCGGGCTTGCCGCATCGGCCGAGCTATCCGCTCCACCGTCATCGGCTGCCGGCAAGTCACTCGGCTCCGGCGCGGCCTGGGCCGAGCTGTCATCGAGGCTGTTGTCGGCACTCACGTTGTCCGAAGAGCTGCTGCTTGAGCTGTCCGCCAGATCCGAAGCGTCGGTCGACGAGTCAGCAACCAGCGTCGAGACAGCAGCGTTACCGCCGTCGTCAGCAACCGAGAACTGCTGGACGTGACTGTCGGACGCGACGGCGAACTTATGTCCATTGCCGCGATCGAGATCGCCAATGCCGCTGTTTGCAGCC
>DASTVY010000329.1:0-27734 GCA_035758865.1 Sphingomicrobium sp.
CGGCTGCCTGGGGCGAACCATCGTCGATGGCGCCATTGGTCACCCAGCCGGCAATGATTCCGAACAGGAGCGCGAACAATATGTAACGAGTCAGTTTTGTGGCCACTTGGCGCCCCTCCGCAATCCCGGTGCACATGAAGCCGGTGGCTTGCGCGGCGTCAAGGCGGCTTGCCATGCCCGGAACGGCAAGCCATCGCCTGGCCATGGATTCACTCGACGATCTCGATCCCAGGTACCGCGCCATCCTCTGCGACATCTGGGGCGTCGTGCACGACGGCGGTCAGCTGCTTCCGGGCGTGCAGCAACGGCTTTCGAAATGGAAAGCGGAGGGACGGCACATCGTCCTCCTCACCAATGCGCCGCGGCCGGCCTCATCGGTGCAGCGCACCCTCGACCGGCTGGGGCTGTCCCGAGACAGCTATGACGCCATCTCAACCAGCGGCGAGGCGGGAATCGCAGCCCTCGCTAACCCGCGCCGGCCGGTCGGCTTCCTTGGCCTCGAGGATGATCGCGACGACCTTATTTCGCGCGGTATACCAATTATTACAAGCGGTTATGCGGAACTTGCATGTACCGGTCTCAACGATCGCTACGATGAGCCCGAACAATATCGCGAGATGTTGACGGGTCTCGCCCGGTCCGGCGTCGTCATGCACTGCCTCAACCCGGACCGCATCGTCATTCACCTCGGCCGTAGGGAAGCATGTGCGGGTGCGTTGGCCGACATTTACGAAGCTCTGGGCGGTCACGTCGAATGGTATGGTAAGCCGCATGGCCCGATCTACGACCATGCGCGTTCACTGGCCGGCAATCCGCCCCTGGAAGCGATGCTGGCGATCGGCGACGGTCTTCCGACCGATATTCTCGGGGCCGCGCGTTACGGCATCGATGCCGTGTACGTCAGCCACGGCATCCACGCCGGCGAACCCGTGCCTGACGATTTCGCGTCCCGGAACGGGCTCGGCGGCTGGCGGCCGATCATGACCGTCGAGGGGCTGGCCTAGGCGGGCTCCGCCTCATGCTGCTGGACGACCTTGTCGGCCAGGTGCCCGCTCAGCTCGGCCAGATGGTCGAACTCCGCCTCGTAGCTGGCCAAGCCCTGGCTCTGCGAGCGCAGCTCCGCCTCCAATCCATCCAGTTCGGCCTCGGGGATCAGCGCCTCGATCCGGTCCCAGCCGGTCCAGCCTTCGCGTGGACCCATTCCAAGCATCTGGCCGCGGCGGCTTGCGACCGCCGACGAAACGCGGCTGGTCGATGATGCCGGCGTGACCACGACCAGCTTCTGGACCGGTTCCAGCAGGTGCGGGACGGCCTGCGCCATCGCCTCCTGCATGGCAACGCGACCCGCAAGGCGGAAGGCAAGTTCGCTGGAATCGACGCTGTGATAGCTGCCGTCGAGCAGCGTCACCGCCACATCGACCACCGGGAAGCCGAGCGGACCTTTCTGCATCGCGTCCTTGACGCCCTGCTCGACCGCCGGGATCCACTGCTTGGGGATCGCCCCGCCGTGGATCTTTTCTTCGAACTGGAAGCCTTCGCCGCGGCCCAGCGGACGGATCTCGATGATCACGTCGCCATATTGGCCATGGCCGCCCGACTGCTTCTTGTGGCGGCCGCGCTGTTGCACCGGTTTCCGGATCGACTCACGATAACCGATCGACGGTGCATGATGGTTGACCTCGACTCCATAGCGCCGCTTCAGCTTCGCTAGAGTGGTTTTCAGATGCTCGTCATTGACACCGCGCAGCCGCATCTCGTGGCTGGCTTCATCCTGGTCGAGCGTGAGGCTGGGATCCTCCTCGAGGATTCTGGCCAGCGCGCCTGACAGCTTGACGTCGTCCTTGCGGTCGGCCGGATGAATCGCCAGCGCGCAGTTGCGCGAAGGCAGGTCGATATCGATCGGCGAAGGAAGCTTGCCTGCGCCCAGCCAATCGCCCGACTTGACCGCGTCGACCTTGGCGACGGCAACAACATCGCCATTGCTCGCCTCGGCGATCTTCGCGGTCTTGTCGCCCTGGACGGAGAATAGGGCGCCGAGGCGGCCATGTTCGTCGTTCGAGCTCTTGAAGTCGCTATTCTCGTGGATCGGGCCGCCGAGGGCACGCGCCAACGCCAACCGGCCGACGGACCCGCCATGGAACACCTTGAAGGCGTAGACCGCCGGAGCGTCGACCCCAAGCCTCGCCGCCGTCGCTTCAGGACCTGGAGCTTCGTGACGAAGCGCCTTTAACAGGCGTCGCACACCCCAACCATTCTGGGCGGACCCGAACAGCACGGAGACGCCAAGATTATCGCTGGTTTCGCGCTTCAGGTCGGCGAAGATGGTGCCGGGCTCCGGCACCTGGTCCATCAGTAATTGTTCGAGGAGGTTGTCGTCGTGATCGGCAAGCTGCTCAAGCAATTGGGTCCTGGCCTGCGCCTCGCGGTCGGCCAGTTCCTCGGGTAGCGCGATCGGCTCCGATGGCTTGCCCGGGACATAATGATATGCGCGCTCCAGCGCGACATCGACGAAGCCGGTGACCTTTTCGCCTTCGCGGATCGGAAGCTGCCTGGCGATCAGCGGCGACACGCTCATCGGCTGCAGTGCCGTTAGCAGGTCACGGATACGGCCATGCGCCTGGTCGATGCGATTGACGAACACCAGGTGAGGAATGCCGAGCTCGTCGAGCATTCGGAGGGCAGGGGCGGCCAGAGCGGCGCGCGCTGGGTCCGGGTCGACCACCACGATGGCGACGTCTGCGACCGCAACGCCCCGTGCGGCATCGGCCGAAAAGCCGATCGAGCCGGGAGCGTCGATGATTGCGTATTTCTCGCCCAGGTAATTGAAATTGTAGAGGTTGGTTTCAGTCGATCCGCCCCGGGACCGCGATTCCTCGCTGCTGTCACCGATGCTCGACTTGTTGGCGACCGACCCTTGTCGGTCGGTAGTGCCGCTGGCGAATAGAAATGCTTCCGCCAGGCTAGTCTTGCCCGCGCCGGCCGGTCCGACCAGCGCGATTAACCTCGTGCCATTGGTTACTCCGGGCATGCGACTCTCCTTCCTCCGGTGTTGGCGGGGGCGCCGAGTCGCATGTCGAGCGGCCAGCGCTCTCCAAACGGACAGCGTCGGACTCTTTCGCGCGGTTGGCAAGGGGCGGCGGAACGAGACGCGTGGCGCAGCGCTTGAACGACCGACATGACCGACGAATCCCACGACAGACACGGTAGGACCGCGACCTCGCCATGGCAGATGCCGCCGCTGGCATGGAAGGAAGTCGCCCTTCGAACCTGGAACCAGAGCTGGCTCGACAATACCGGCCTGGTCGCCGCAGGCGTCGCCTTTTACGGCTTCCTGGCGCTGGTGCCGCTGCTCGGCATCATGGTCCTGGGCTACGGCATGTTCGCACAGCCTGCGACCGTCATCCAACATGTCATGGCCATGCTGCGTGTCCTTCCTCCCGACGTGGTGGAGCTGATCGGACAATTGCTGATGAACGCGGTCCAGACTTCGGAAGAGACGAGCGGCTTGGGCATTTTGGCTGCCTTGGGCATTGCGCTTTACGCGGGCGGCAATGGGGCGGGCGCCGTGATGACTGCGCTCAACATTGCCTATGAGGAAAAGGAGAAGCGCAGCCTCTTGCGCTTCTACGCAATTGCCATAGCGATCACCCTGGTCGCGGTGATGATCGCGCTCATCGCGCTGGCGGCAATGGGAGCGGTCGGCGAGTTGGAACGGCTATTGCCCAAGGCTTCCGGCGCGACACTGATCCTCGGCAGGCTTGGGCTCTACCTCGCTATGGCCCTGTTTGCGGCAGGGGTGGCGGCGACGCTGTACCGATTTGGCCCATCGCGCGAGGACGCACGCTGGCAATGGCTCACACCAGGCTCGATCTTCACCGCGGTCGTCTGGCTACTGCTGGCGATTGGGTTCAGCTTCTATGTGACCAAGCTCACCGACTACAACGCGACCTACGGTTCGATCGCTGCGATCGTCATGCTTCTCACCTGGATGTACCTATCGGCCTACGTTTTCCTGTTTGGGGCCGAGCTGAATGCCGAGCTGGAACACCAAACAGTAAAGGACAGCACCACCGGCCGGCCCCAGCCACTCGGCAAGCGCGGGGCCTGGGTAGCCGACCATGTAGCCGGCGTAAAAGACGTCGGCCTGTCGGACGACGGGCCGACCTTGGCTGAAGCGGGCCCGCCGCCTCCGGACGATGAAGCTGCGGCGTCAGGCCGCGGGGAGTAGGCGACTTCTCCTTGCAACCGCTCAGGCGGCTGGCAGAAGTCGCTGCTCGCCAGCCAGGCGAATGAGCGCCGCCTGCAGTTTCTCGAACGCGCGGACCTCGATCTGCCGGATGCGCTCGCGGCTGACGCCGTAGACCTGGCTCAAATCCTCCAGCGTCTTCGGCTCGTCGATCAGCCGCCGCTCGGTCAGGATATGCTTCTCGCGATCGTTGAGGCTATCCATTGCCTCGACCAGCAGTTCGTGTCGGACGCGGCGCTCCTCATCGTCTGCGATGATCTCGTCCTGCAGCGGGCCATTGTCGACCAGGAAATCCTGCCACTGGCCTTCGCCGTCGGTATCGCGCAGCGGAGCATTGAGGCTGGTATCGCCGCCCATGCCCATGCGGCGGTTCATGGAGACGACTTCTTCCTCGGTCACGCCAAGGTCGGTTGCGATCTTGGTCACGGCTTCGGGCTTCAAGTCGCCTTCTTCGAACGCGTCGATCTGGTTCTTCATCCGGCGGAGGTTGAAGAACAGCTTCTTCTGCGCCGCAGTGGTGCCCATTTTGACCAAGCTCCACGAACGGAGGATGAATTCCTGGATCGAAGCGCGGATCCACCACATGGCGTAGGTGGCGAGACGGAACCCTCGATCCGGCTCAAACTTCTTCACACCCTGCATCAGGCCGATATTGCCTTCGCTGATCAGCTCGCTGACCGGAAGGCCGTAGCCGCGATAGCCCATGGCGATCTTGGCGACCAGGCGGAGGTGGGAATTGACAAGGCGCGCAGCAGCGTCGGTGTCGCCATGTTCGCGCCACCGCTTGGCCAGCATATATTCTTCCTCAGGAGCGAGGATCGGAAACTTCTTGATCTCGCTGAGGTAGCGGTTGAGCCCGGCTTCGCCGCCAGATGCGGGAATCGACACAACGCCAGTCGCATTAGCCATCTATCGTTCACTCCCTCGGCCCGGGGGCATGCCCCTTAGCCATATAATTCCTATACACCAAGTGCGGTGAACAGTTCCTGCATGTCCGACGGAAGGGCGGAGTCAAACGACAAACGGCCCTTTGTGATCGGATGAATGAACCCCAAGTGCGCAGCGTGCAGTGCCTGACGCTTGAAGTCCAATTGATTAAGCAACTTTCTGTGAGCGCTTTTTCCGCGCCCGTAGACCGGATCGCCAACCAAAGGATGGCCGATCGAAGCCATGTGGACCCGAACCTGGTGCGTCCTGCCGGTTTCCAGCCGGCATTCGACCAGCGCCGCGTCGTTCAGCAGCTGAAGTCGCTTCCAGTGGGTAACGGCCCGCTTCCCCTTGCCGGCAGACACGATTGCGATCTTCTTCCGGTTTCTCGGCGACCTGGCCAGCGGCGCATCGACGATGCCTTCCGCCTGGCGAGGCACGCCGGAAACAATCGCCAGGTAACGCCGATCGATCGAATGGCTGGCGAATTGCTTGGCAAGGCCTTCATGTGCCTTGTCGTGCTTGGCAATAACCAGCAGCCCTGACGTATCCTTGTCGATCCGGTGAACGATGCCGGGGCGGGCCACTCCGCCGATCCCGCTCAGCGAACCGCTGCAGTGATGGAGCAGCGCATTGACGAGGGTGCCGTCGCGGTTCCCCGCCGCGGGATGGACGACCAGTCCGGCGGGCTTGTCGATCACCAGCAGATGCTCGTCCTCGTAGATGATCGGAAGCGGGATTTCCTGGGGCTCATTGTGAGCCGGCTCCGGATCCGGGATTGCCAGGGTGAAGCGCTCGTCTCCCTTTACCTTGGTGGCGGGATCGCGAACCGCCTTCCCGTCGCTCGTCAGGGCGCCTGACTTGGTCAAGACCTTTAGCCGTTCGCGCGAAAGGCTGGGGATGCTGGCTGCAAGCGCGCGATCCAGGCGCCAGCCTGCATGGCTGGCGTCGAGCGCTATTTCGACTTCGCTGTACCCCCCGGTCATTGATCCCGATTTGGGAATAAAGTTCAGCGGTTTCAATGGGCGTCAAATGCTTGCTTCAGGTTAAACTCCCGCTATTCACAGGCCATGAATTCAGTCGAACTTGCCAGCCTTCTCTGTTCGCGTCTTTGCCACGACCTGCTGTCGCCGGTTGGGGCGCTCAACAATGGTATCGAATTGCTCGCGGACGAGCAGGATCCCGAAATGCGCGAGCGCTGCCTGGAATTGCTTGCGGAAAGTGCCCGGGCGACTGCGAACAAGTTGAAATTCTTCCGTCTGGCGTTCGGCGCGGGGGGCGGTTTCGGAGAGGAAATCGATACCCGGGAGGCAAAAGTCGCGCTTGAGGGCCTGTATGGCGCGGACAAGCAGACCGAACTTGGCTGGATGGTAGCCGATGACAAGCTTCCCAAGGGTGCAGTGAAGCTTCTCTTGAATCTGGCAATGATCGCTGGCGACGCATTGGTTCGCGGAGGACGCCTGGACGTGGGGGCCGAGCGCAGGAACGGGTCGCTGGAAATGGTGATCCGGGCGGAGGGCCCGCGGATCCTGCTCGACCCGAAACTCCGGGACACCATCGCGAAGGGCCATTCTGGCGGCGAAGTCGAGCCGCGCGCGGCGGGCGCTTGGCTTGCCCACACGCTCGCGGCAGAGGCCGGCGGAACGATCCGGCTCAGCGATGCGGCCGATCCAGCGCTGATGATCGGCGTAACCCTTCCAGCCGGAAGTCCGGCACAGGGATAACGGCACGTTAACACCTTGGCGGCATAGAGGACCCAAGCAACTCTAGCTGGGGTGGGGCCTCGCCGCCGATGGATGACCTGATTGCCGATTTCGTGGCCGAGTGCCGGGAAATGCTTGAATCACTGGGCGGTGAAATCGTTGCCTGGGAAGCGAATCCCGACGATCGCGCCCGCCTCGACAGCATCTTTCGCTTTGTCCACACGGTGAAGGGCAATTGCGGATTCTTCGATTTCCCGCGCCTCGAAGCGCTTAGCCACGCGGCAGAGGATGCCCTTGCCGATTGCCGTTCGGGGCGCCGCACTCCCGATGGAGCATTGGTCAGCGGAGTGCTCGCTGTCATCGATCGGATCAATGAGATGATTGCCGCGATCGACGCCGGCGAAGCGCTTCCGGCCGGCGATGACAGCGCATTGATCGATGCGTTGGCTCCCGGCGCCGAGAGTCCGGCGACCCAGGTGACCGTTGCCGTCGTTGCCGACAACAAGGGTAGCAATTCCACACCGCGGACCATCCGCCTCTCGGTCGAACTGCTTGACCGGGTTATGTCCGGCGTCTCCGACATGGTGCTGGCCCGCAATGAGCTGGCCAGGCGCCTTCGCGAGGCGCCCGGCGAAGTCGAGGTCGACGGCGCGTTCGAGCGCTTGTCGGGCATTATCGCGGAAATGCGAGATGCCATCACCCGCACGCGCATGCAGCGTATCGAGAATTTGTTCGTCGCCCTGCCGCGCATGGTTCGCGACCTTTCGTCCGAGCTCGGTAAGCAGGTGCTGGTGGATATCGATGGCGGCGACGTCGAGCTGGATCGCGAAATGATCGAGATGATCCGCGATCCATTGACCCACATCATCCGCAATGCGGTCGATCATGGAATCGAGCCGCCGGCCGACCGGCTGAAGGCCGGCAAGCGCGAGATCGGCCTGCTGTCGGTTTCGGCGCGCCAGTCCGGCAACCAGATCCTGATCGAGATCGCCGACGACGGCAAAGGCATCGACGGCTCCAAGCTGGTCGAAAAGGCACTGGCCAACGGCGTGATCGAGCGCGAGGTGGCCCAGCGCCTGTCGAAATCAGAGCAGCTGGCCTTGATCTTCGAGGCGGGCCTGTCGACCGCCAAGGAAGTCACCGCGATTTCCGGCCGTGGCGTAGGGATGGACGTCGTTCGCTCCAATGTTGAACGGATCGGCGGCGTGGTGGAGGTGGATTCCGTCCCCGGCAAGGGCACCCGCATGACCCTGCGCGTGCCGCTGACTCTGACCATCATTCCGGCCCTTACAGTGTCGATTGGCAAGCAGCATTTTGCCATTCCGCGCTCGGCCATCGAAGAAATCGTCCGCGCCAACGGCGGCAGCGTCACGCTTGAAACAATCGGCGGGGCGGGGGTGGCTACCATCCGCGGGAGGAGGGTTCCGGAAGTGGCGCTGGCCGACGTGCTCGGCTTGCCCAGCACCATGAGGGACGAGGAACGCACCTTGGTCGTGCTTCGTCCGTCGGGCGGCGATGTCTACGCTTTGGCTGTCGACAAGATCCACGACCATGAGGAGCTTGTCGTGAAACCCGCCGCACCTGCAGTGATGGCGACCGGGCTTTATGCTGGCACCACACTTGCCGACGACGGCAGCCCGATACTGCTTTTCGACCCCGCCGGCCTTGCCCAGGTTGGCGGCGTACGGCTCGAGACTCTGGAGCGCGGGGGCCGGGCCGTGGATGCGCCGGCTGCGGCCAATTCCGGTGAGATTCCAGTACTTCTGTTCCGCGGGCTCGACGGCGCACGCCGCGCGCTCCGCCTGGGCGTGGTCGACCGCATCGAGGAAGTCGATGCCAGCGAGGCAATCCGCCACAGCGCCGGGCAGCTTCGGGTGCAGCTCGGCGAAGCGATCCTGCCGCTGGCCGGGGTCGACCAGCCGCAAGCTCTTGAAGGCAAGGTGCGTGTGTTCCGCCTAAATGATGGAAGCCATGAAATCGGCTATGCCTTCCGCGAAGTGATCGACCTAAAGAGCCTGGAGCGTGATGTCATACCGGCCGACGCGCCAGGCGACGTAGGCGGTGTCACACTGATCGACGGCGAACCGGCTGAGCTCATCGATGCCCACTGGATCTTTGCCGAGCATCTGGGTGTGGTGGCTTCACGCCCGGCGGCGCAGCTGGTCTGCCGCCTGCCGGAGAATGATGCATGGATGCAAAATATGCTGCGGCCGATCGTCGAGGCCGCCGGCTACCTCGTCATCGGCGAACAAGACGAGCTCAATGCCGACGTCACCATCGTTTCCCAGGATCGCGATGTTCCGGCAGATCAGGGCGGTCGAGTCCTCCGACTGGCAACTGATCCGGACGCGGCCGACGGGTTGGACAGCGTCTATCGGTATGATCGTGCCGGGCTACTGATCGCGCTCAAGGCCGCGAGCGCGGGGAGGCGCTGATGAACGAGCTTCTGTTGATCGTGACCATCGCGGGAAGCCGTGTGGCGTTGCTAGCCGCTGCGGTTGAAAGCGTGGTCGAGTTGGAATCGCTGATCCAGGTGCCGCGCGCCCCAGCCCACCTAGCCGGCCTGTCCGCGCTGCGCAGCCGGGTGTTGACCGTCATCGATTGCCAGCGCTCGCTGGAGCTCGGAGAGACCGACCTTAACGACGGCGAGCTCCACGAAGCGGCAGTCGTCGAGCTGGACGGCCACCATTATGCACTCACCGTCGATGCCGTTGAAGATGTGGTCGAGGCTCTGTCCGAACCGGCGCCGATCCGCGCTGCGATGGGCGACGGGTGGGAACGCGTGTCCCAGGGCATGGTGGAGACCGAGGAAGGGCCGTTGCTGCTTGTCGATATCGCAGCCTTGATCGCCGGGCCGGGCGCGGAAGCGCGCGCAGCTTAAGATGTTCGTTACCCTTATCGATTAGAGACACTCGTCAAACAGACGGAAAGACATATGAAAACCTGCCTCATCGTCGACGACAGCAAAGTGATCCGCAAGGTTGCGCGGCATATCCTCGAAACACTGGAGTTCCAGGTCGAGGAAGCCGGCGACGGCCGCGAAGCGCTCGATCGCTGCGAGGCGAAAATGCCGGACGTCGTCCTGCTCGACTGGAACATGCCAGTGATGAGCGGCATGGAGTTCCTGAAGCTGCTGCGCCAGCGCGGGCATGCCGACCAGCCAAAGGTCGTCTTCTGCACGACCGAAAACGACATGGCGCACATTCGTGCCGCGCTTGAGGCGGGCGCGGACGAATATGTGATGAAGCCGTTCGACCGCGAGACGCTCCACATCAAACTGCAACTCGTCGGCGTCGCTTAAGGCCAGCATCGTGAAAGGGGCGCTCGCCACCTCCCGGGCCAGCAATCGAGCGGGCCCCGACCGGAACCCGCGCCGGCCGATCAAGCTGATGATCGTCGATGATTCGATGGTCGCGCGGGCCGTGCTAAGCCGGATGATCGACGCCGACGGCAACTTCGAGATTTCCGGAATCGCCGGGACCGCCGAGGATGCGATCGAAGCGCTTGGTCAGGTGATGGTCGATATCGTTCTCTTGGACCTGGAAATGCCTGGCGTCGGAGGACTGAAGGCTCTTCCCCGGATCCTGGAGGCAGCCAAGGGCGCCAAGGTATTGATCGTCTCATCGCTTGCCGAAGAGGGGGCGGAGGAGACCGTTGCGGCGCTGGCGCTGGGAGCGGCCGATACACTGCCCAAGCCAGGCACCGGGCGATTCAACGGCCGATTTTCGGAGGTGCTGCTCAGCAAGCTTCGCGAGCTGGGCTATGCCGACCGCACATCGATCAGGCCGGTTCCGTCCGGTCATTCCCCTCAGCTGGTTCGCGCGCAAAGCGACCATCCGCTCGAACTGCTGGCCATCGGCGCTTCGACCGGCGGGATTCATGCCCTCGGCGCATTCTTTGCCGAGCTCCCTGACAGGATTGGAGTTCCGATCCTCGTAACGCAGCACCTACCGCCGGCTTTCATGGCCGTCTTTGCTCGCCAATTGTCGATCGCCGCGGGACGAGAGGCGGTCGTTGCCGAAGACGGCACGCGGCTGCTCCCGGACCGGATCGTTATCGCACCAGGCGAAGCACATCTGATTGTCGACCAAGTGAACGGCAAGTTGATGGCTCGGCTGCTCAAAACCAAGGTTTCGAGCGGCTGCATGCCGTCGGTCGATCCGATGCTGGCGTCGGCCGGGGCCGTGCTCGGCGGAGGAGCGCTAGGCATCGTCCTCACCGGAATGGGCCGCGACGGGGCCGAGGGCGCGCGCAGGCTGGTCGAAGCCGGCGGCTCAGTAATGGCCCAGGACGAGCTCACCTCGGCTGTCTGGGGAATGCCGCGCGCAATTGCCGACGCCGGACTCGCCTGTGCAGTGTTGTCGCCGGAAAAGCTGGCTCGTCGAGTTGCGTCGCGTGCCGAGGAGGGCTCGTGCAAGTAAGCGACAGTTCCAGTCGAATACTCGCTGGACTCCTCGAAGCCCGCACTGGGCAGCAGCTGACGATGAGCCGCCGTTGGCGGATCGAGACGGCGCTTGCGGCACTGCTTCGGGAGCGTGACATTCCGACCCTGGACGAGCTCATCACCATCCTTGTGATGGGGCGGGAGCCGAGCCTGGCAACGCAAGTTATCGAGGCCCTTCTCAACAACGAAACCTATTTCTTCCGCGATCGCGCACCGTTCGACCTGCTCACGCGGGCCGCGCTACCCAAGCTTGCCCAGCGCCGCGCGCAGAGTAAGCGCCTGACCATCTGGTCCGCCGGCTGCTCGACCGGCCAGGAGGCCTATTCGCTGGCCATGCTGTTCGCCGAGGACCCGGTCAAATGGGCCGGCTGGACGATCGATATTCTGGGCACGGACGTCAGCGAAACGGTGGTGCGCCGGGCGCGCGAGGGCATTTACAGCCAGTTCGAAGTACAGCGGGGCCTGGGAATCAACCAGATGATCCGCTGGTTCGAGGAAACTGACGACGGCTGGCGTGCGGTTGAGCCGCTTCGCCGAACGGTCCGGTTCCAGGTTCAGAATTTGCTAGAACAGCCGCCTCATCCAGGAACGTTCGACATCATCCTTTGCCGCAATGTGCTGCTCTACCTGAACCAGGAACGGCGCGGCCTGGTATTCGACCGGATTGCCGATGCCATGGCACCCGATGGCTGGCTGATGCTCGGTGCGGGCGAAACCGTCATTGGCCAGACCCGCCGGTTCGAGGCGGATTCCGAAGCACGCGGCTTGTACCGACGGACGGCTTCGGATTCCCCGCAAATCGCGGTTGGGGCTTGACCTGACGTCCCATCCCATGCGCCATGCGCGCCATGGACGTCACGCGCTGCCCATCGCCGAATTTCGACGAGCGACAGCTGCCCGTATCCATGATCGTCCTGCACTATACCGGAATGCCGGATGCGGAAGGCGCGCTTAACCGACTGACGTCACCGGAGGCGAAGGTTTCCGCCCACTACATGGTTAAGGAAGACGGCGAGATCGTCCAGCTCGTCGACGAGGAAAAACGTGCCTGGCATAGCGGGCGAAGCTATTGGCGCGGAATCACCGACGTCAATTCGGCCAGCGTCGGGATCGAGATCGTCAATCCGGGCCACGAATTCGGCTACAGGCCGTTTCCCGACGAGCAGATCGCTTCGGTGATCCCACTCGTCGCTGACATCAAGGACCGGCATGGCATCGGCCGCGGGAATATCGTCGGGCACAGCGACGTCGCGCCTGCGCGCAAGGAGGATCCGGGTGAGCTGTTCCCCTGGTGGGAACTAGCCAAGCGACGGCTGGCGCTGCCGAGCCCGTCGCGCGACCTGATGGATCCCTATTGGACGGACGCCGGATTTCTGCTGGCGCTCGAGCGCTTCGGCTATGAGGTGACCGACGCGCAAAAGGCGGTGATCGCTTTCCAGCGTCGCTTCAGGCCGGATCTCATCGACGGCATCATAGACGGTGAATGCCGGGCGAAACTACTCGCGCTCCTTTTGCCCCGCCCACAGTAGAACAAGAGCCGTGAGCGTTGCTGGCGAAAAAATAGGGCCGCGGAGTGTATCCGCGGCCCTCGTTTCGACCGGATCGGGCAGAGGAAGTCCCTCCGGCCGAACCTTAGATTAAAGCGTGATCATTGATGAGGCTCAACGAGTTCACGGTGGCGTCAAAGCTGCCGTCATTGTCGGCATCGATGTCCACAACGAAGCTCTCCGTAGTCGGATCACTGTCCCCATCCTGCAGCTCAACGGTAAAGCCGAGCTGCACGTCGTCGGGCGGCACGATGATATGGATTCCGCCGATGCCGATCTTGGTTGCCGGACCACTCTCCTTGAAGATGGTAATCGACACAATCGTCGCGCCTCCGAGATCGTCTTCGTCGATGATAATCGGCTGATTCTTGCCAACCACCTCGTTCTCGCTGCTGCTGATCGTCCCGCCACCGGCGAGTTCCGCCGTCCAGCTATATTCACCACCCTGTGCGGACTTGGTGCCGATCTGGATGCCCTCGAAGGTGAGCGGGGTGCCGTCCTCCTCGTGCAGCGTGAAAGTCAGCGACTCGTTCGCATCTAGGTTGCCATTATCGCAGCCCACGAAGCCGTGGCTTTCGTTGATGTTGCCGTTGCCGACACTGCTATCGGCGGTCATCCGCACGAAGTCGGTGCTGTTGGCAGCGCCGATTTCGAGAATCGGATTATCGGGCGACCCGGCCTTGATGACTTCGCTCGGGCTGAGATCGAGCGTCTCGCCCGGGAGCGTACCGATCATCGTGAAATCGTAGCTTCCGTCGGTAGGATCGAGCACCAGCGTGTAAAGGTTGTTTCCTAAGTAGGTGCCCGTAATCGCCGTCCCGGTCGAATCGTCATAAGTCCACTGGAAGTCGCCCGTGCTGTCTGCCGGTCCAAGGATTTTGTAGCTCAACTGACCGTCCGTGCCCGCCAGGATGCCGTACGAACTCGAATCTGTGGAATCCGCGGAGTCGGAGAGATCATTGTCGACCTGCAGGTCATTGGGAGTCAGACTCCCACCAGGCTGCGGGGTCAAATCTGGCCCATCGTCGTCGGTGAACAAATGTGTGCCGAGGTCCGCAGCCGTGAGGCCGCCCGACGTCAGGTCGATGTGGCCGATGTCGAACGCCGCACCTCCCTCTAGCGCCTGGATGTCGATGCGGTTGAACGTGCCGTCCTCGTCGATCGAAGGATCATTTTCGGCGATCAGCTTGATCGAGTCACCTTCGAGGGCGCCTGTCACGGTGACGTCATTGCCGTCGATCGCGACAGTCAGGCCGGCCTCCGACCCGCCCGTTCCAGTGAAGACATAGGTCGCGTTGCCGCGAGTGATCTCGACACTCGCCACATTGACCGGACAGTCGTCCTTGAGATGGGTGTCGGCATCCTCATTGCCGATGTAGCTATTGGCGCCGGAATAGCCCTCTTCAGGTACGAGGTCGCCGGTTTCGTGGTCGGCGCCATCGACTCCGGCGGTGCCTTCGCCTCCACCCGCTTCCCACAGAGAGAGGTGCATCGCGGTGTCGCCCGAGCCCGTCACCTGGGAGATGAAGACCGATGCCGACGAGACGTTGACGTAATCGTCGTAATCGATCTGCTTGACGTTGCCGCCGGTGTAGAAGGGTGTTGCGGCTTCGAGCGATGCAAGGCCGCTAACGAACGTGAACACGGCGGTTGATCCGTCTCCGCTATTGGTCGGCGCGAAATGCTGGGCATTGATGCCGATCGTCGTGTCGCTTGCCTTGCTGGTGTTGACGGTATCGCTGCCGTCGTCGCCGCCCGTCACCATGTTGCCGATCTGGTTGGGGGAACCCGTGTTCTTCACGTTCAGGTCCTGGCCCGTAATCAGCATCGCTGCACCGTCGTCACCGACCGCTGCCCACAGGAAGTTTCCGGCGTCGAGCTGTTCGAAGTTGAACGACACAGCCGTGTCTACTCCGACCTTCAGGACGTCGCTCAAAGATACTGCTTCGTCGACGTCGGTCGTATCCGTCTGTGTGACCGCCTCGAAAAACACCATCGCGACACCGGCCGTGGCCGTATGCGTCGTGGTGTTGTCGATCGTCTCATCCGTCAGGGCGATTGCCCCGACGATCCGGCCTGTATCGTCGGATGTCGTCCACAAGGTCGCGAAATCGCCGGACGCGTCGACGTGCACGTAGATGCTGTCACCGTCTAACGTTGTGATGGTTGTGAGCGCAGTGCTCGAATCCGCAATTAACGTCAGGTCGTTGAACGTTTCGCCGGAGTCTGCCGTGACCGTGATAAAGTCAGCGTTGCTGACGGCCGCGTCGGCGTCCACGGCGAAGTTCTTTTGCGCCGTGGACAGTGAGAGTCCTGCCAGGAATGTCTTGAAGCCTGCTGCGAGTCCATCGAGCTGCGTTGCTCCGTCCAATGTCACATTGACTTCGTCGCCGTCCGGCGGCGACTGCGTGCCGGAAGACTGGTCATAGGTAAGGTCCTGGATGCCGCTCGTTACGCGGTCATTGTCGATCGAAAAGGTAGCCATGATCTTTCTCCCGCTTATTGACCTGACCCATTCCGGTCAGAGCAGGGTGCAACCACTGCGAAACGACGGCCCCCGCGCGCCACCGCTTCGCGTCCCTTCGCTTCAAGTAATCGGTAGAGCCGTCCAAAATGATCGTGCCGTTACCGTAATGATAGCGATCATGATCGTTCCCCCTATTCTCAATTACCGGACAGTCCGGCGGCATTCATCCAAAGACAAGAATTGCATTGGATGATCTGAGATGATGGGGAGTATTTACATAAATTAGGGTGGCGGTGTCGATCTGACCAAAGGGGATATGAATAATAGTTTAGCAAGATATTCACTTGGGAAGATATACTTCGACCTATAGCGAAATGACTAGCGAAGTAATACGTGCGGCCTATGCCGATCGGACTATTTTGCGAGCCAAAATTGCCGAGATATGTGAACGCGTGTTGTTAACTTTCGATAGATTGACTCGGATTAATACACAGATAGAATGACTTACATTCGATGCGTTAACATCCCGACGAACTGGACGAGTGCGGGGTAGGCCAGATGACTCGTGATAACCAAGTTGCGGTAGTGGCCGACGATAACGCACTGTGCAGTGCCGGCCTTCTTCACATCATGCAAACCTGCCTCAACTTTCCGAAGGTGCTCAGCTGCCGGAATTTCAGGGAGCTTGCCGGCGTCCTTGGGCAATATCGGTCCCGTGTGACCTTAGCAGTCATCCATTTCGACTTGCCCGGAATGAAGCGCCTTTCCGGGATTCGCCGCCTCTGCGAAAATTGGCCGGCCGTTCGCATCCTGGTCACGGCAGACGGCTGCGATCGGGATACGATCCTCGAAATATTGTCGGCAGGCAGCCATGGTTTCATTCCAAGGAGCGGTTCCACTGCGGAACTTGAGGAAGCACTTAAGGCGGTAGCGGCGGGCCACATCTATGTGCTTCCGACCTCAATGGAGCGCCCGGTCGGCGAACCTACCCAGCCGCAAGCTTCAACTAGCGGGTCCAGGCTCACTGTCCGCCAGAAGGAGGTTCTCGAGCTGGTCGCGGAGGGGAAGTCGAACAAGCAGATCGGCTCCGCGCTCGGCATTTCGGAGGGCACAGTCAAAGTGCATGTAAACGCGGCTTTTCGCGTCCTTGGGGTGCATAATCGGGTCAATGCGACGACGGCCCTATTGGCGCAGATTCAAATGTTAGCTGTCGGGCAATGAAAACGGAAAACCGGGAGAGTTCGCTGGACGAAGACACACCAGCCTAGTTCGGCCGCCAGCGCGAGCGGGTGGCCCGAGGGGGATCAAAAGCTCGATGCAAATCATTGCGTCACCGACTGAGATTATGGCGTCCGCAATTCGGTCGTGTCGCAAACATTTTCTTGCAGTTGTGGCCTTCAGCGCCCTTCTGAATCTGCTGTTCCTGGTTCCGATGCTGTACATGCTGCAGATCTATGACCGGGTGATTCCGACCCGCGGCTACCTAACTCTCTTCTTCCTGACGCTGGTGCTTCTGTTCGGCCTGAGCACGCTCGCGCTCCTGGACTTCGTCCGCTCGCGCTTGCTGGTTCGCGCCTCGATCCGCCTGGATCGGGAACTCGCTGGATTGCTGCTCGACACGGCACTGGCACGGCGCGACGGGACGTTCGACGCCGTTACCCGCCAGGCGATGCGGGAGTTTGACACCCTTCGGCAGACGCTCACCGGTCCGGCCGTCATCGCGCTGTGCGATGCCCCTTGGTCGCCCATCTATGTGCTGGTTTGCCTGGTTATCCATCCGCTGATCGGGCTGCTTGTGCTCGGCGGCGGAGTCGTGCTGGCGATGGTCGCGTGGCGGAACCAGCTGGCGACCGGTGAGCCGATGCAACGAGCCAGCGAGGCCGCGGCACGCGCCTATGCCAGCCAGGAGCAGGTCCTTGCCGGTGCGGAGAATGTACGAGCCCTGGGCATGCGCCAAGCCATGGTCCGCCGCCATCTCGCCGAACGCAATTCAATGATTTCGCAGCAAAGCAGCGCCAGCTTTTCCGCCAGCAGCTATGTCACGGCCAGCAAGTTCCTCCGTCTTTCGCTCCAGTCGCTTGCGCTCGGGCTCGGTGCCTGGCTTGCGATCGGCAACAGCATTTCGGCCGGTGCCGTTTTTGCCTCGTCCTTCATGGCCGGACGCGCATTGCAACCTATCGAGCAGCTGCTTGCCAGCTGGCGCTCCATCGCCCAGGCAAGGACCGCCTATGAAAAGATGAACAGCCTGCTCGCCTCCCGCGAAGCAGAAATCGCGCTTACCCAATTGCCGCCTCCGGAAGGACGACTCGACGTGGACCAAATGTCGGTCGCCAACGCGACGGGCGATGGAGTCGTCCTCGCGAACATCAGCTTTCAGGTCCTGCCCGGCGAGGTTGTCGGGGTGATTGGTCCCAGCGGAGCCGGAAAATCCACGCTCCTGCGTATGCTTTCGGGAGCCGGGCGGCCCGACCGCGGAACGATCCGCGTCGATCGCGCCAACGTGCTCGATTGGGACCCGGAACAGCTCGGCGGCTACATCGGCTTCCTGCCGCAGGACGTTTCATTGTTCGCCGGAACGGTGAAGGAGAATATTGCGCGATTCCAGGACGGAGCCTGCGGAATTCAAGGCGATATCGACGCAAAATCCATTCGGGCGGCAAGGGCCTGCTTCGCCCATGACATGATCCTGGGTCTGCCCAACGGATATGATTCAATGCTCGGTTGGGGTGGGCGAGGACTATCGGCAGGCCAGGCGCAGCGCATCGGCCTGGCGCGGGCGCTTTACGGCGATCCGCCGATCATCCTGCTCGACGAGCCCAATGCCCACTTGGACCCCGCGGGCGAGGGTCATTTGCTGGAAACGCTGGCGGCATTGAAAGCGCGCAAGGCTGCGGTCATGGTCGTCGCGCATCGGATGGGAGTGCTGTCGGCCGTCGACAAGATCATGGTGCTCCGCGAGGGTCGCATCGAGGCGTTCGGTTCGCGTGACGAGATCATTGCAGCGCTGACGAAGGCGCCGGCTGCGCCGATCGAGGCTCCGAAAAAAGTTGCCAGGCGGAGACAGAGGGCATGACTGCTCTGCTTGGCAACAATGATCGGCAGATTATTCCGATTGGCCCGCCGAACGACCAGTCGATCGCGCGGATCGACGATAGCCGGGGAGACATTCGCCTAGGCATCATGGTCGCTGGACTTTTTTTTGTAATTTTCCTTGGCTGGGCGGCGTTCGCACCGCTCGATTCCGCCGCTTATGCCCACGGCCAGCTGGTTGTTTCCGGCCAGCGCCAATCCGTACAGCATCGCGACGGCGGCGTCGTGGCGATAATCAAGGTGGCTGAGGGCCAGCGGGTCAGAAAAGGCGACACGCTGCTCGAACTGGCGGGGGCCGAGGTTCGGGCCGAGGAGCGCGCCCTCGCTGCACAATTGGTGAATTCCCAGGCGCAGCGCGCACGCCTTGAGGCCGAGCTTTCGGGCAGCGGGGTCATTAGTTGGCCCACGGAATTCAATCGCCTGACGGGGTCACGTCGTGCAGCAGTGGCCGAGGCGGTCAGAATTCAGTCGAGCGAATTTTCGGCTAGGCGCTCCGCCCTCGCAGCCCAGTCCCAGGTGCTCGGTCAGCAATCTGCGCAGGCGGGACAAAGCGCAGCCGGCTATCGTTCCAAGATGGTGTCTTCGGCCGAGCAGGAACGGTTGATCCAGGCTGAGATGGACGCCCTCCGACCTGTTGCCGACAAGGGTTTCGTTTCGCAATCGCGGATGCGTGCGCTGGAACGGGCGAGGGCCGACCTCCAGGGACAGCGCGGCCAATATCAGGCCAATGTCGCTGAGGCGCAGTCTGCGGCAAGCGGTGGCCGCCTTCGCCAGATCGAAGCGGAGAAATCCTATCGCGAGCGAGCATCGGCCGAACTCCGCGAGGTCGAATTCACGCTTGGCGAGCTGATGCCTAAATATCGGGCAGCCCATGATCAACTGGAACGGTTGCGTATCCGTGCGCCGGTGTCCGGAACGGTTATCGGCCTTTCAGTTTTCACCGTAGGCGGCGTGATCGCTCCAGGGCAGACTTTGATGGATATTGTCCCGGACAATGCTGATCTTGTCGTTGGAGCGCGTGTATCGATCGACGACGCCGACGATCTTCGGATAGGCCAAAAGGCACAAGTGCGCTTCCTCAGTCTCCACGAACGCAATCTGCCGATCATATTTGGCCAGCTCACGCGCCTCTCCGCCGACAGCATGGTCGATAAGGAAAGCGGCCTGGCTTTCTACACCGCAGAAGTGCGAGTGGCGGCCGACCAGATGAAGCAGCTGCAGAAGGTCCGCGGCGAGGGCTTCGAGCTACGTGCGGGCGCGCCGGTGGCGATACTCATTCCCCTCAAGAAGAGGACCGCGTTGCAATATGCTCTTGAGCCGCTGAGCGAGACGATGTGGGCGGCATTTCGCGAACATTGATTGAACCGCAGCCGGCCGCCTCGCTCTTCCCGAATTCCGCCTCGATCAACTCGCTGTGATTGCTATCAGATTGTCGTCGCTGTTGCGGTCGACGTAGTAGTTATACGGGTCGACCCCGGCGAACGCAGGCTTCCGGCTGCTTCGAACGACGATCTTCTGCTCTCCGTCGCGAATGGGCTCGCGCCTCATCATGATGACGTCCTTGGCGGCGAACGCGCCGATTTCCGGCCGCGCGGTGAACAGTCCGATCTCAATCGGCTCGGCCAGCTTCGACTTCTTCTCCTCGCCCTTGCCATTGGCATAATATTTGCCGGCAGCGATTGTCATGGTCGTCACCCAGCCGGAGCCGTCGCGGCGCACCACGGCGTCCTTGACCTTAAGGTCATAGATGGTGATCCGCTCGAACAGGTCGGTGATCAGCTGCTGCTGCTCCGGCGTTTTTGCCTCCTTGCGGAATTCGTCGATTAGGTCGGTCGAGCGAAGGTAGGGCGCGCCCTTAAAGCGGAAACGGGCATCGAACCGGGCAAGCGCGCGGTTGACCGCGTCCTCGCCGATCCGCTCCTGCAGCAAGTACATTGCGACCGACCCCTTGCGGTAGTGGACATATTGCTGGTTCTCGACGCGAGCGAGCGGCAGCTCTTCGACCGCCTCGCCCTTTCGCTGCGACAGATAGCCGTCCAGCTCATATTTGAGGAAGCGGCGGATTTTGTCCGGCCCGTAGAGCTTCTTCATCACCATCAGCGCCGAATATTGGGCGAGCGTTTCGCTGGTCAGCGTGCCGCCCTGCATGTCGGCGCCGATCACCTGGTGCGCCCAATATTGGTGGGCGATCTCATGAGCGATGACATAGGTGGTGAAGTCGATTTTCTCTGGATCGTTGGTGTTGGCGACAAAGCCGATCGATTCCGAATAGGGCATCGTCCCGGCGAACGCCTGGGCGAAGCTGGAATAGCCGGGGAATTCGATGATCCGGGCATAGTTGAATTGATAGGGCCCGAAATTGGCGCGGTAATAATCCAGTGCCGCGCCCATCGCGTTGAGCATCTTCGGCACATTCCAGTCGTGGCCGGGATGATAATAGACCGACAGCTTGACGCCATTGTGGTCGCGTGTCGCCACCCTGTAATCCGCCGACTGGATCGAGAAAAAATTGAGGATCGGCGCAGGGCTCACGAAGCGCGCGGTGCGGCGAGAGCCGTTCGTGACATCCGACACGCGGTTGCCTGGAGCGATCGGCGTCTGGTTTGCGTCAGTGGTGACGCGGATATCTGACATCACCCAGTCGGCATCGACATAATTCTGCCGGGTCGCCTTCAGATCCTCGAGCTTCGCCGGACGAAGCTCTGCCGGTAGGCCCTGCCGTCGCCGCTCGGTGCGGTCGCTCAGAAGTCCGTTGCGATTCATGCCGATGATTGGCGCGAATCCGAAGTTGTTGGCGAAGGTGCCGTTCTCGATCACGTCCGTCGCCGGCGTCCCGGCGGGAAAGCCGCGGTGCCAGATGCGGGAGGTAAAGATAAGGCTGGTCGTCGCGCCCGGCGCCAGCGGCCGCTCGAAGCGATAGATGCGATATCCAAACTTCTTGTCGTTTGACGCCAACCGGGCGCCGGCAACGTCGAGTTTCAGATATTCGGCATCCCGGTCACCCTGGCGAATATGGATGTCGCTGATCGGCACGCCGCTGTCGTTGCGCAACTCATAGCGGCCACTGGCCTCCAGCTTGCGCTGCTTCGGGAACAGCCGAACGTCCAGCACGACCTTGGTGACCACCGGCCGCGGCAGATTCTCATATTTCAGATAATTGCGTTCATAGTCGGCCGAATATTTCTCGGCTTCATCCGACGTTTCGTAACGGTTGAGCTGCTTGATGTTATGATAGGCATAGGCGCCTGTGGCGGCCATTCCGGCCGCCGCGAGGGCGGCAATCGCCAGCGAGGCTCCGGTCGCATGCCGCCGCGCCCGCTTCAAGCGCATTCCGACACCCAGATCCGTGCCGCGCGGCCAGATGAGGTGTGCGAGCACCGCCAGGATGGTCGCGAAGCACAGCCAGTAAAGCTGGAACACTGCCTCCCCGATCCAGAAGCTGCCGGTCCCGACGAAATCGCTGAGCGGTACCGCCGGCGTGCGCGCATAGGTGTACAGCGGATTGGCGTAGCCCAGATTGCCGAGGAAGATGGTGCCCACGAACCAGACGAAGATGATTCCCCAGCCGATATATTTGTTGGGGCTGAGAACCTGTACCGCGACTGAGAGGATGGCGATCAGCAAGCCGTCTACCGCCGCAGGGATGATGAACCAGCCAAGATATTCCGGCAGCCCGACGAAGTTCGCGCCTTGCACCAGCTGATAGAATAGTCCGCTCAGCATCGTCGCCAGGTTGACGACCAGCAGCACGACGAAAATGGCGATCATCTTCGGAGCCGTCATCACCCAGCTTGGGGCGGGGGTAGAATCCAGTATCTCGTTGAGCTTGCGATCGCGTTCGCGCCAAACCAGTTCGCCGCCATAGAAGGTGGCGATCATCAGCAGGAATATCCCCGAACCGTTTCGCACCGACCCAATCGTCGCCGACAGGGTCGGGTAGTCCGACGTGCCGTAGGTGGATTGGCCGAGCCACAGGAAGGCGCCGGTGAACCCGATCGCCAGCAAGGAAAGGACGATCAGTCCAGGACTGGTCAGGACCTGCCGGACTTCGACCCGAACACGGGTCATGAACTGGACCCAGCGAGACGGTTGGGCCTCGCGCGCGCTGACCGCTTCACCGCCCAATGTAGGGGCCGCCGCGGCGATCCTTTCCTCCCTCGCCTGCCTTTTCGCCAGTTTACGGATTTTGCGTTTGGAAGGCGCGCGTTCCGTCATCCTGAACCGCCACAGGGTGACGGCCAGAAAAAGAATCCCGAGCGCGAGGGCAATCAGGCGGTTATTCAGCACCACCCCTTCCAGTGGAATGAGGCGGCCATTCATCTCCGCCTGGGTCCAATAGCGGGTGACTTCCGCAATCGCGCCGTTGCCGAGCGGCTCCCACAGGGCGAATATCTCGCGATATTCGATCTTCTGGCCGACGATGCTGGACGTAATCAGGTAACCCATCACCAGCACGACGGCTCCGACATAGGAGGCCATCATCGACCGGGTCAGCGTCGCCAGCCCGAACAGCAATGCGCTGGTCAGGAAGATATTTGGCAGCCCGAATATCAGGAAGTTCCAGGCATAATATTCGAGCCTCTGCGGACCCACCGTTTCCGGATCGACCCAGGGCATCAGAGACCCGACGAACATGCCGAACGGGATCGAAAGATAGCCGAATGAAGCGATGATCAGGCCGCCGAGAAACCGACCGAGTACGATTTGCTTGTCGGTGACGCCCGTTGCCCGGACGATCGGGGCGAAGCCGCTATTATCGTCTCGGACCAAGGCATTGGCGACGAACGCCGTGGTGACGAATAAGTAGAATTGCACGAATGCGGCCGTTGCGACGGCAATGGCGTAGGGCGCATTTTCATGCACCGTCCCAGGCGTGCCGATGCTTACATTCTCACTTGCAGTGAGACCGAAGCCGAGCAGGAAGAAGATGGCGATCGAAACCCAGAAGACTGGATTCCTGAGCTGATAGCGGATTTCGAATCCGATGATTCCGGCGAGCATGGCTATTCCCCCGCTCAGGCCGCGCGGCGGAGGTTGGACAGGGTCGAGAAATAGACGTCCTCAAGCCCGCCCTCGACCGGCTCGAACCCGGTTGGTTGGCTATCGCTAAGGACGTGGATGATGGTGTTCCCGGCGAACAGCCGGGTCGAGATCACCTCATGTTTTGCTTGATGCTCTTCCAACTCTGAATGGTCGATCGTCTTCTTCCACACCTTGCCTCGGGTCGAGGCGATGAGGTCGGCGGGCCTGCCTTCCAACTGAAGTCGTCCGTTGGCCAATACGGCCATGCGCGGACAAAGGTCGGCAACATCATCGACGATATGGGTCGACAGGATGACGACCACATTGTCGCCGATCGCCGCCAGCAGGTTCAAAAAGCGGTTGCGCTCTTCGGGATCGAGGCCAGCAGTCGGCTCGTCGACGATGATCAGCTCTGGGTTACCGATCAGCGCCTGGGCGATCCCGAAGCGCTGGCGCATGCCGCCGGAAAAGCCGGCGATGGCCTTGTCGCGCACCGCCCACAAATTGGTCTGGTTGAGCAAGGTTTCGACCACGCTCTTGCGCTCGCCCTTGCCGGTAATTCCTTTTAACACCGCCAGCTGGTCGAGCATCGCATAGGCCGACACGCGCGGGTAGACGCCGAAGTCCTGGGGCAGATAGCCAAGCCGCCGCCGAAGCGCTTGCGGCTCGGCCAGGACGTCGATCTCCCCGAACTTGATGCTTCCGGCGGTTGGCTCCTGAAGGGTCGCAACCGTCCGCATCAGGGTCGACTTGCCGGCGCCGTTGGGCCCCAGCAGGCCGAACATCCCGCGCGGAATGGACAGGCTCACGTCATCCAAAGCGACCGTGCCATTGGCATAGGTGTGTGAAAGATTTTGGATTTCCAACATTTACGCGTGCCCCTGTCCCGAGTGGTCGATAGTGGACCTAAAGAATCCGATAGATTGGACAAGAGGCTCATCGACGGACCGACAAACGGCGTTCGACTCGAAAGATGGTTCGTTTGCCCCTATATGGCTCTCCGCCAGGGGACCGGGCGGCCGCGGCCTTCGCGAAAGCGAGGGGCGAGGAAAGTCCGGGCTCCACGGAATGACGGTGCCGGGTAACGCCCGGCGGTTCCCGCAAGGGGATCAGGGAAAGTGCCACAGAAAGCATACCGCCTGCCTTTGGGCGGGTAAGGGCGAAAGGGTGCGGCAAGAGCGCACCGCGCGGCCGGCAACGGCAGCGGCACGGTAAACCCCACCGGGTGCAAGACCGAATAGGGGCGGCGTGGGGTTTCGGCTCCGGGGCCTGTTCCGGCCCAGTCGCCCGGGTTGGTCGCTGGAGGCGAAGGGCAACCTTCGTCCTAGAGGAATGGTCGCCACTTCGCTTCGGCGGAGTACAGAACCCGGCTTACAGGTCCCCTGGCACTTCGCTACAACGGAATCCAAATGGCTAAACCTACGCGATCTGACGATTGGGGATTTCCCCGCTGGCGACCGTACGGCGCGAAGGGCCGTTCGGCTGCTCGCGTCCGGCTCTGCGATCGCGAAGGCTGCAACGAAGTTGGCGACCGGCCCGCGCCCAAAGCTCCGAACAGCAACGAGCGATGGATGTTCTGCGAAACCCACGCCGCCGAGTATAACAAGGGCTGGAATTATTTTGCCGGGTTGACCGCCGAAGAGGCTGCACGCCGCGCGGCCGAAGAAGAGAGCGGCGCATCGGCCTATCGCAGCAGCGCTCATTATGCCTGGGGCGGTCCTGGCGACGGAAGTCGCAGCCGAGACGAAATGCGTGCGCTCGATACTCTGGAACTAGAGTCAGACGCCGATTTCAAGGCGGTGAAGGCTGCTTACCGTCGTCTAGCCAAGGAGCACCATCCCGACCGCCACAAGGGTGACAAGCAAGAGGCCAAGCATTTCCATGCAATTCAGGCTGCATACGAAGTCTTGAAGCGCGCCGAGGAAAGAAAGACGGGCTCGAAGCTTTAGGGGTTGAGCATGAAGGTGCCGGCCACCTGGGCGATGGGACGGTCCGGATCGCCGCCATGGGCCAGTCCGCGAACGAAGGCGACTTGCCGCGTGAGCTTGTAACATTGGCACCGGGCAATGACCGTCTCTCCCTTTAGCGCGGGCCGGAGATAGTCGAGCCTTAGATCGATCGTCACCAGGGGCTGGAAGTGTCCCAGCGCCATCCACACCGAAGCGCCTCCGCAGGTATCGAGCAGGCTGACGATCGCTCCGGATGCAAGGATTCCTTGCTCCGGGATGCCGACCAGCTCTTCGCGCCATGGAAGCGCCAACTCGATCCAGTTCTCCGCCGATTGCCGATATTCAAGGCCGAGGGCTCGGCCGTGACCGTAGTTCCTTGCCATGGCGAAGAAACGTTCCGGATCGAATGGGGCTGTTCGCGGATCGTAATCCGTATTGTCGCTCATGCTGCGGCCAATCGTGCCGCAGTCTCGTGGACAAGCGAAATCATGTTCGGGACACCCTGAGTGCGATTGGAGGAGAGTTCGCGCGTCAGGTTGAAGGGCTCAAGCAGCTCCCGGATGTCCATCACCGCGACTTCTGCCGGCTGCCTGTCCTGAACCGCCGACAGGATCAGCGCCACGACGCCCTTGGTTATCGCGGCATTGCTGTCCGCCAGAAAGTGAAGCCGCCCATCCGGCAGGCGGGTGGGGTAGACCCAGGTTGAAGAGGAGCAGCCTCGTACCTTGGTCGCGTCGGTCTTGAGTGCCTCTGGCATCGGCTCGAGCGTCCTGCCAAGCTCGATCAGCAGCCGGTAGCGATCCTCGCTGTCGAGGAATTCATATTCGTCGGCAATGTCGGATAGGGCGGGGAGGGCGGTCATTTGCCCTGCGAGATAGTGCTACCCCGCACAGAAGTCATCTAGCGGTCGCGCAACTCTTCTATCTGCCGCGAAAGCGTATCTTCCTTTTCCACCGCGATGCGTTCGAGCACGTGGATCCGGTCCTTGAGCTGTTTCACTTCGTCGCGAAGCCGCAGCGTCTCCGCGCGCTCTTCAGCCGAAACGCCGGCCCCTTCGTTGCGATGGCGGTGGCTGTACTTGGCTCTCAAAACTGACGCGACCATCACTGCGACCACGATGATCGCCACCATTTCAAAGGGATTCACTGGACCTTGTCTCCTTTTTCGAGCCGCGGTGCGCGCAACGCCTCGATCTGCGCGGCGGTTTCGAGTCCGCCGTCCGTCACGATCTTTTCCAGCACTCTGACGCGCGCTTCAAGCTCCGCGTTCGATGCCGCATATTGGGCAGCCTTCTCCGCAGTAAGCATGGCTCCCATTTCAAGCTGCTTTTCGCGAAATTTGAAGAAGCGGTGGAAACCATAGAAAAGGGTGAGCGCCGGTAGTCCGATTACGATCAAGGCGATCATGACTTCTCCGGGACCAATCATGCGTGTCCTCCCTTGTCGACCGCCAGTTGGTCGATTTCCTTGGCCAGGCGCAACGGCTGGTCGGTCACGATCCGCTCGATCGTTTCCAGCCGGTCCTTGACCGATCCCAGCTCAGCGCGAAGCTGGGCATTCTCGGTGGTCAGCAACTTGATCCGCTCCATCGATTCCTTATCGGTGTGCGGGTGGATTGCCCGGCCCCAACTCGATTCAAGCGGGTAACCATGCTTGATCCTCAACCAGGTCGTGAACACCCAGCCGCCGACCGTAATTGCCACGATTCCAATGATATATGGCAGAAGGTCGACCAACTTCTCGACCATTACAATATTTTCCATGAAGCGCTCTTCCCCTTTTGAAGACCTCCAGTCGCCAGGCGACACCTATCGAAGCTGCTCGATTTCCCGTGCAAGGCTGCGATTTTCGGTCGTCACATAGCTTTCGATGTCGGCCAGGCGCCGGTCGATATCGCGCAGGCGGCCCCTGATATCCCGGGCGGTCCGCGTCGGCGAGGCTCGAACCCCCTGCCAGAACCTTTGCTCTTCCTTGTCTTCCAGCACCAGTTCCCGCGGCTGGTCGTCGGCCATGAACCCCGCGACGAAATACAGGGGCAAGATGCTGAAGCCGCTCATCAGCACGGCGCTGACGAACATGATCCGCACCAGCGTGACATCCAGTCCCGTGTAATCCGCAATGCCCGCGCAAACGCCCATGACCTTGCCATTGCGCTTGTCGAGATAGAATTTTGTCCTGCTCGGAGGCTGGGTCATGCTTACTCTCCGTCGGACAGGAGCCGCTGGCGGCCCGGCTCGGGCAAGCTCTGCTGGCGCCAATTCGGATTCTCGGCCGTCATGATCCGTTCGATTGTGTTCAGCCGATCGTCGAGGCGCCGCGCAGCGTCGTGCAACTCGTCAA
>DASTVY010000332.1:0-7172 GCA_035758865.1 Sphingomicrobium sp.
GTTCGGCCTCGCCGTTAATGGTGGCTGAAACGTCGCCAAGGATCGTCCGACTGTGCGTCGCCGTAAGCCGAAGATCGTTGCCCGATCCGACGAGGGTCCGGAAAGGGCGCGGATCGACCGGCTCAGGCTGGCTTTCGACCGGTTGGAGCACAATGTCCCGCTCGTCTTCATAAAGGGCCGAATTGCCTTCCGCCCGGAAACTTATCGACGTCCTGGTTCCTTCGGCGATGATCAGCCGCCCGGTTTCGACCCGGCCGTTCAGATATCCGCCATCGGTCGCGGCCTGGCCGCGCGTTTCGAAACTGGTCGAGTTGAATCGGCGGCGAAGGACGATGTTCACAACCCGCTGGTCAGCGGAATAGCCATATTTAAGGGCCACTTCCTCCGGAAGGATCTCCATTCGCTCGATCGCTTCGGGCGGCAGGTCGCGAATTTCGCGAAAACCGGAGATTCGCCGTCCGTTGAGCAGTGTGATCGGACGGCCGGAGGACCGGCCCCGCGCGCTTCCGGTCTGCGAGGCGATGGAATCCAGCAGCTCATCGATGCTGGTCGCCCCGGTTGCACGGATGTCGCGGGGGTCGAGTATATTTTCGGGTGGAATATCGCCAACGACCGATCCGCGCGGCTTCTGCCCGATGACGGTGATTTCCTCGCCGCCATATTCGTCAATTGGCTCGTCCGGTTGAAGCTGCGGTTCGGGCTCGGCGCCAGGTTCCGTAACCCCCTCCGGTGGGGATGCCTGCTGCGCAGCTACCGGCATTGGCGCCGCAGTGGAAACCATAAGAATGGCAAGAGGAGCGACGCGGGGCATGAACAGTCCAACCAATGAAATGAAACTTGGCCGCACCGCTGGCGGCCGGCAGATGAAGCTGTCATGACTGGCCGAAGTTGTTCGACGAAGGGGCGTTATTTCCATGACGAACGGCAAAATGATTTTGGCTGGTGCGGCCGTGGGCTGGTCACTGCTCAATGGCCCAGCTGTCGCAAGAGGTCCTGCGGAGAGGGGAGCGGAGGCCGCAATCCAGCGGATTCAGACCATCGATCCCCACATCCATTCCGTACTGGCGCTCAATCCTGGTGCGCTGACACAGGCACAAGCCGTCGATGCGCGGGGCTTTCGTGGCCCGTTGGCCGGCAAGCCGATCCTGATCAAGGATAATGTCGAGGTCGCCGGAATTCCGACGACTGCCGGCAGCCTAGCATTGAAAGACAATCTGACGGGCCGGGACGCGCCGATCGTCACCCGACTTCGCGCGGCCGGCGCAGTCATCATCGGAAAGGCCAATTTGAGCGAATGGGCCAATATTCGTTCGAGCGGCAGCATTTCCGGCTGGAGCGCAGTGGGGGGCCAGACTCGCAATCCGTTTGCGCTCGATCGTAACCCATGCGGAAGCTCATCCGGATCGGGGTCCGCGGTCGCCGCGGGCCTCGTCGATTATGCCATCGGCACCGAAACCAATGGGTCGATCACCTGCCCTGCATCAATCAATGGGATCGTGGGCTTCAAGCCCAGCGTGGGGCTGGTAAGCCGCACGCACATCGTGCCGATCAGCGAAACACAGGATACCGCCGGGCCGATGACGCGGACGGTCCGCCAGGCAGCCGAAATGCTGAGCATCATTGCGGGCAGGGATCCCGCTGACGCTTCGACTGCAAATGCGGACAAACGCAAGGAAGACTATGTCGCGGCACTCAATTCGGCCACGCTGAAGGGGAAGCGGCTCGGGCTGATAAGGTTCGCGTCGGGCTTCGGGACCGATCCGCTGCTCGACCGGGCATTGGTCGTGCTTCGCGCCTATGGCGCCGAGATCATCGAGATCAAGGAATTCGGCGGGCCAAAGGAAGAGCCGAAGCAGCTCGAAGTTCTCCTCACCGAGTTCAAAGCCGGGTTGAACTCCTATCTCGCGACGACACCCGCGAGCGTCAAAACCCGGACGCTGGCCGACATTATCGCGTTCAATAAGGCGAACCCGCGCGAACTCGCCCTGTTCGGCCAGGACCTGTTCGAAAAGGCGGAGGCGACCAAGGGTCTGGCCGATCCGGAGTATCGCAAGGCGCGGAGCGACGGGATCGCCTATGCGGGCGCGAATGGGATCGACCGGCTATTGAAGCTGCATAAGCTTGATGCACTGATTGGTCCGACCGTTGCCGCCGCATGGCCGATCGATGCGGTTCATGGCGACCAATATCCGGGAGGCGGCGGCGGATGGCTGGCCGCGATCGCCGGCTACCCCCACCTCACCGTGCCGATGGGCCAGATCAAGGGCCTTCCTGTCGGGTTGAGCTTCATCGGACCCAAATGGTCGGATGCCAGGATTCTTGGCCTCGGTTACGTCTATGAAAAAGCGCGGGGCCCTCTTCCTCCACCGCACTTCCTGCCGTCGATCGAACAGGCTACCGACATCGCACCACTGCTGGAGCCAGTGCGGCCCTAGGCTAGCCCGTCAGCTTCAAGGCAGCGATGCAGGCAACGATACCGAGGATCAGCAACAGGCGGATCGTTGTCGTCGGCTCGTCGAAATAGGCCATCCCGACGATCACCGTCCCAACGGCACCGATCCCGCCCCAAACGGCATAGGCCGTACCCATCGGGATGGTCCGCGCGGCCAGCTCCAGCAAACCCATGCTGAGCGTCACCGAAACGAGGAACGCCAGGGTCCACGGCACATTCCGGAAACCCTCAACATAGCGGAGGGCAGTGGTAAAACCGACTTCGAACAGACCGCCGAGAATCAAATAGAACCAGGCCATATTTCGACTCCGCCAGCAGCTGTTGTAGGCTGCCCTCATGGCCAAGGCGGCACATAAGCTCAATCCGATCGCTCCTTGGCGCTTTCTTTTGTTCTTCGCGCTGCTCGCCCTGGGCTGGGCCTTGGGCTCCCAATTGCTCGGCCTGGTCCCCGGACTTCTTGCGGGCTTCAACGTCGCCGCGGCCGTTTTCCTTTTATCCTGTCTCCCCATCCTACAGATCGAGGCTGGCCGGATGCGGGAACTGGCAGCCCGGTCGGACCCCAACCGAATCGTCCTGCTGGTTGTCAGTGCGCTTCTGACCCTTGTCATCTTCGCGGCGATCCTATCCGAACTCGGCCTCCGGTCGGAGCTTGGGCTCGGCGACAAGCTGATGATCGTTACCAGCCTCGTGCTGGTCTGGATGTTCGGCAACGCCGTCTATGCGCTGCATTACGCCCACATCTATTATTCGCGCGGCACCGAAGGGGGCGACCGCGCCGGGCTCCTGTTCCCGGGGACCGACGAACCCGTGATGAGCGATTTTGCCTATTTTGCCTTCACACTGGGAGTCGCAGTGCAGACCTCGGACGTGCAGGTGACCTCGCAGCATCTGCGCAAGCTGGTCACGGTCCATTGCGTGATCGGTTTCTTCTTCAACCTCGGCGTGCTTGCGCTGACCATCAATGTGCTCGGAGCAGGCTAGGCCAGCGCTTCCATTTCCGGCTCGGGCCTCGGCTTCTCCCGCGCCGCAAATATGCATCCGGCGATGATCATGGATGCTCCCAGAAGCGTGTAGGGAGAGACGGGCTCGGCGAATATCAGCCACCCAAGCGCGGCCGCCCAGATGAAGCCCGAATATTCCGTGACGGCAAGATAACTGGCTTCACCGCGAGCATAGGCGAAGGCGAACAGCAGCACTCCGGCGAAGGACATGATCGCCGCGGTGACAACGCCCAGCCAATGGTCGCCCGGCCAGGCTGGCGTGCCGATGACGGGAATCGCGGCGACCATCAGCGTCGCCACGGTGATGTTCTGAAAGAAGCCGATTTCCAGCGGCTTCGCCGCCAGGCTCTGCCGCCGCATCATGACGATATTCACCGCGTAGCAAACCGCAGATCCCAAAATGGCGAACGTGCCCACCAGCACCCCTTCGCCAAGCTGGGTCCGGGCCTGCCCTCCGACGATCACCAGCACTCCGGCGAAGGCAAGTAGCGATGCGGCGATCGTCCGCCGGCCGACGCGCTCTCCCAGAGTCAAGGATGCGAGGAACAGGGCGATGAGCGGGGCGATAAAGGTGAGCGCGATAGCCTGGGCCATCGGCACTCGCGCTAGCCCGAAGAAGAACAGCAGGCCCATCACGGTCACTACAGCGCCCCTCAGGACGTGTAGACGGACGACCTTCATCACAGGCCAGCTTCTACGCTGCGGCAGATAGAGGATCGAGGAAAGCCCCACTCCCACCAGCGCGCGCCACAGGCTGGTGGCGAAGAGGCCGATGGCCAGCACCAGGCCCTTCATCACTGCATCCATCGCCGACAATATCGCCACCGCCGCAAGCGCGACGGCAAAGGCCAGGAGGGGTTGCTGTCGCGGCGGGCTCATCCGCCCCGGCTTTAGCGAGTCATTCCCGTTTGAGAACCATCTAGTCGCGGGATCATTCGGCTGCTTCCTTCGCCGCTCCGGTCGCCTCGATCTCGGCCGCCTTCTCTTCGACCAGGCGGACGATATGGTCGATCATCTCTTCGTCGCGGACATGGTGGTCGGTGATGCCTGACAGGTAGACCATATGCTTGCCCTGGCCGCCGCCGGTAATTCCGATGTCGGTTTCGCGAGCCTCGCCCGGACCGTTGACCACACAGCCCAGAACGCTGAGGGACATCGGAGTCTTGATGTGTTGAAGCCGATCTTCGAGCTTCTGCACCGTCCGAATGACGTCGAAACCCTGCCTTGCGCAGCTTGGGCAGGAGACGACACGAACACCTCGGTTACGGATTCCGAGGCTTTTCAATATCTCATAGCCGACCCGGACTTCTTCCTCCGGCTCGGCCGAAAGCGACACCCGGATCGTGTCGCCAATCCCGGCCCAGAGCAAAGACCCGATCCCGATCGCCGATTTGACCGTGCCGCCGAGCAGGCCGCCGGCTTCCGTGATCCCGAGATGCAATGGGCAATCGACCGCTTCCGCCAGCTGCTGATAGGCGGCGACGGCGAGGAATACGTCCGATGCCTTCACCGCCACCTTATATTCGCGAAAATCATGCTCCTCGAGCAGCCGGATGTGGTCGAGCGCGCTTTCAACCAGTGCCTCGGGGCAGGGCTCGCCATATTTTTCGAGCAAATCCTTCTCCAGGCTTCCGGCATTGACCCCGATCCGGATGGCGCAGCCGTTGGCCTTTGCGGCACTTACTACTTCGCGCACGCGATCGGCCGATCCGATATTACCGGGATTGATGCGGAGGCAGGCCGCACCGGCATCCGCAGCCTCGAGCGCACGCTTGTAGTGGAAATGGATGTCGGCAACGATCGGGACATCGGCCGCGCGGACGATTTCCTTGAGCGCCGCGGTCGATTCAACGTCGGGGCACGAAACGCGGATGATGTCGGCGCCCGCTTCCTCGCAGCGACGAATCTGGTCGATCGTCGCTTTGGCGTCGGAAGTCGGAGTATTGGTCATCGTCTGGACGGTGACGGGCGCGTCGCCGCCAACGGCGACATTGCCGACCATGATCTGGCGTGACTGGCGGCGCTCAATCGTGCGCCACGGACGAATTGTGGACATGCCAGTGCATATAGTCGCACGAGGCTCGGCGGCCAAGGCGATCGGCGATTGGCCGTAGCCCGCCTGTCATGATAATGGCAGGTTAACGGAACTCGGGAGCGGGTGGCCGATGGCCGATCTTGCCCAACTGCCACGATCAGTTCGCGGTGCCTTGCTCCGCGCTCGACGGCCTTCTCCCCAGCGTTACATGGCGTTCCTCAGCTACAGCCATCAGGATTCAGCCATTGCCGACTGGCTCCACGAAACGCTGGAGGAATTCCGAGTCCCGCCGCAGTTGATCGGCCGATTGACCGACCAGGGACCTGTTCCCAAGAAGCTGGCGCCGATCTTCCGCGACCGGCAGGAACTCGCGGCCGCAGCCGATCTCAGCGACGAGATCGAAGAGGCGATTGGAGCGTCCCGTTTCCTGATTGTCCTCTGCTCGCCGGCGGCCGCCAGGTCGCGCTGGATCAATGAGGAGATCAGCAACTTCAAGCGGGTTCATCGCGAAGACCGGATCCTGGCCGCGATCGTCGACGGCGAGCCATTCGCAAGCGGCACCCCGGGCCGCGAGCATGAAGAGTGCTTTCCGGAAGCCCTCCGTTATCATTTCGACAGCAGGGGAAGGCCGACCAAGCAGCAGGCCGAACCCATCGCGGCCGACCTTCGCGAACATGGCGACGGCCGGAAGATGGGCATGCTCAAGATCGCGGCCGGCATGCTCGGCGTCGGGCTGGACGATCTTGCTCAGCGCGAGGCCCAGCGCCGCAACCGTCGCCTCTATGCGATCACCGCCGGATCGGTCGCGGGAATGCTGATCGCCAGCGCCCTGGCCTACACCGCATTTGACGCCCGGGATGAGGCCCGCGACCAGCGCCGGGAAGCTGAAAGCCTGATCGGCTTCATGCTGGGTGACCTGAGGCAGAAGCTCGAACCGGTCGGACGGCTCGACGTACTCGATGCCGTGGGCGCACGCGCGCTTGAATATTTCGAGAAGCAGGACAAGTCGGATCTGTCCGACGAGGCGCTTGCCCAGCAGTGGAAAGCGCTTACCCTGATGGGTGAAATTGCCTTCAATCGCGGTGACCTGGATGGTGCCCTACGCCGGTATCGCGAAGCCTATGCCGGAACGGCCGAGGCGCTTCGCCGCCATCCCGACGATCCGCAGCGGATGTTCGACCACGCGCAGAGCGTCTATTGGGTCGGGGAAGTCGCCCGTCAGCGCGGCGCCATCGACCAGGCAGCACTCCAGTTCAGGGAATATCGCCGGCTCGCCGAGCGGATGATTGCCGCCGAACCCGAAAACCACAAGTGGCAGTTGGAAGGGGTTTATTCGGCCGGCAATTTGGGCAGGGTGGAGCTTGACCAGGCCCGCTACCCCGAAGCGGCCGCCACCTTCCAAAAGTCGGTCAGCGCGATGGACCAGCTGACCGCGGCCGCCCCTGGAAACCGGGAATATCTGGAGCTGCAGCTGGAAATGCTGGGCTACCATGCGGACGCGCTTGATCGGGCGGGGAAGCTCGATCCGGCGATCCAGGAACGGCAGAGGCAGCTGGCATTGCTGGGGCCTTCCCTTGCCCAGGAGCGGCCCGACGCCGACCTCCGCCGAATTGCGATGATCGCCAATATGGCCTTGTCGCATTTGCGTTTCCGGCGCGGTGACACTCAGGCGGCGCTAGGTCAT
>DASTVY010000334.1:0-3892 GCA_035758865.1 Sphingomicrobium sp.
CAAGGCCAAGGCGTTGAAGGTGCTTCGCACCCGCTTGTTCGAGATGGAGCGCGAGCGGTTGGCGTCGGAGCGAGCAGGGGCGCGCAAGTCGATGGTCGGCTCCGGCGACCGGTCGGAGCGGATACGCACTTATAATTTCCCACAGGGACGGGTGACGGACCACCGGATCAACCTGACGCTGCACAAGCTCGACGCGATCCTGGAGGGACCGGGCCTCAATGAACTGGTCAATGCACTGGTCGCGGAGGACGAGGCCGAACGGCTGGCCGGCTTGGAAGAATCTTGACCAGCATACCCAGAGCGTTGGGCCGAGCGACCGAACAGCTCAGCAAGACCAGCGATACGCCTCGGCTCGATGCCGAGTTGTTGATGGCGGCCGCGCTCGGCATCGGGCGAGATCGGTTGATTCTGGAGAGCCCGAAGGGCCAATCGCCCGACTCCTTTTTCGGATACGTTGAACGGCGATCAAAGGGCGAGCCGGTTGCTTACATCATCGGCCATCGGGCGTTCTGGACGGTCGACCTGGAGGTCGGACCGGGGGCACTGGTTCCGCGTCCGGACAGCGAAACGCTGATCGCGGCTGCCGTCGAGCATTTCGCCGGAACGCCTGGGCCCAATCGCGTCCTGGACCTTGGTACCGGCCCCGGAACATTGCTTTTGGCGGCACTCGACGAATGGCCGAGGTCGACCGGAATTGGCATTGACGCGTCCGATGAGGCGCTTGGCTATGCCCGCCGCAATTCTGCAAGGTTGGGGATGGGGCAACGTGCCGAATTCCGACTGGGTGACTGGGCCGAGGGTGTCGTGGAGCAGTTCGACCTGGTCCTGTGCAATCCGCCCTATGTCGCGGATGACGCCGAAACTGGAGCCGGAGTCATTGAATTCGAACCGCATGAAGCGCTGTTCGCAGGTCCAGAAGGGTTGGACGAGTATCGCCGGCTGGCGCCCCAAATCGGGAGGCTGCTGGCTGCAGGCGGCCTAGCGGCGGTCGAGATCGGATTCGACCAGGCAGAAAGCGTCGAAGGCCTCTTTGCAGAGCAAGGGCTCTCGCCAACCCTCGCTCGCGACCTTGGCGGCCGGCCGCGCGCCCTGCTTATCAAGGGTTGAGCGAAAAAGACTTGGAATCTGGGCCTGTCGCCATTACATCAGTGTCCAGGGACGGGGCCGCTCCACGAAAAATGATGCGCCCCCGCCGCCGACCCCCGACGAAATCGCCGCGCTCCCGCTCCGTAGCGGTTGACGGCAAGGGAGGGTCGACTTGTGCCTTCTGGCGCGAGCCGGTTCTCCGACGGCGGGGACACACTTCCTAAGGAAGGGAAGATCTAGGCGACCGGCGGTGCCGGCGCCGGTGCGACACAGGGAAACAACCAGTTGATAAACAATCGTCAGGGCGGCCGTCGTCGCGGCCGCGGTGGACAGCGCCCTCAGGGCATGGCCGGCAGTCCCGGCAACCGCCAGGATAACCGCCAGCGCGGCAACGCGGCGCAGCTCTTGGAGAAGTACAAGACGCTTGCGCGCGATGCGCAACTCGCCGGCGACCGCGTCCAGACCGAATATTATCTCCAGTACGCCGATCATTATTTTCGCGTGCTCGAGGAGAACCGTTCCCGTTACGAGGAGCAACAGTCTCAGCGCCGCCCGCGCCGTGACGAGGAAGAGTTTGAATCGGACTCCGAGGTCGAAGGTGACGAGGATCTTTCCGCCGAAGCGGAATCGGGCGAAGATGAGGGCGAAGCCGACGTTCGCCAGCGCCCCTCGCGCGATCGGGGCCATGAGCGTGGCCGCGAGCGGTTCGAACGCCGGGATCGCCGCGACTTCCGTGCCAATGGAGCGGATCGTGACGAGGAATCTGAGGGTGAGGCAGAGGCCGAAGAGCGAATTTCGCTCGGTGTCCTGCCGCCCGCAATCGGCGTGGGTGAGACCGAAGAGCAACAGGAGGCGCCCAAGCCGCGCCGCCGGGCTCGCAAGCCTCGCGCAGAGGACGGCGACGAGGAAGTCGCGCCGGCTGCCTGAGTCGCGCAAAACTAGGAAGAATCGAGGGCGGCGGGAATTTATCCCGCCGCCCTTTTCATTGGCCGACGTCACAAGATTGTAACAGGACCGTCACCATCGCGTCGCGGCGCGTGGCTAGTTCGCTCCTTGCCGGCGGGCCCGTTTTGTCCGCCCTAAGGGACGTGAACCATGACCTCCAAGATTTCACTCTATGCCGCGGCGGCGGCGACGATGCTGTCCATCCCCGCGATGGCCGATGCCCGCAGCCTCCGCGCCGTCGGGAGCTCCACCGTTTATCCATTTGCCAAGATGGCAGCGGAGCGGGTCGCCCGCGCCAACCCCAAGCTGGGCACTCCGATCATTGAATCGACTGGTACCGGCGCCGGCTTCAAGTTGTTTTGCGCAGGCGTCGGCGAACGTTTCCCCGACATCTCCAATGCGTCGCGCCGAATGAAGGCTTCGGAAGCCAAGCAGTGCGCTGCCGCCGGCGTGAAGGACGTCACCGAAATCCAGATCGGTATCGATGGCATCGCCTTTGCAACGTCGAAGGCGACGCCCCTTAGTGGGGTAACCACCAAAGACATTTACATGGCACTCGCCAAGACTCCCTTCGGTAAGCCGAACAAGGCGAAGACCTGGAAGGATGTGAACGGCAAGCTGCCGGCCATCCCGATCCGCGTCTATGGCCCGCCGCCGACGAGCGGCACGCGCGATGCTTTCGGCGAGCTGATCATGACCGCCGGCTGCGAGACCAATGCCGGCATGGTCGCCCTCAAAAAGGCCAACGCCGACAAGCACAAGGCAGTCTGCACCGCCGTCCGCGAAGACGGCGCCTACATCGAGGCCGGCGAGAACGACAATCTGATCGTCCAGAAGCTAGCGGCTAACCCGAATACCCTCGGGATTTTCGGTTACAGCTTCCTCGAAGAGAATATTGCCAAGCTGAAGGGCGTATCGATCAACGGGGTACAGCCGACCTATCAGACGATCGCCTCCTTCCAATATCCCGGCGCACGCCCGCTCTACATCTACGTCAAGAATGCGCATGTGAAGGCGATCCCTGCGATCCGTGCCTTCGTCGCCGAAATGACCAAGGAAAGCGCGATCGGGCCCAACGGCTACATGCGCAGCGGCGGCCTGGTGGCCGCTCCGGCGCCGATCCGGGCCAGGGCACAGCAGGCCGCCCGGACGCTGACCCCGGTCAAGTTCGCCGAGCTGAAGTAATCGCAGTCTAGGTCACGCAAAAATGCGCGCTGTCTCGGGGGCGGTGCGCAGCCTCGCTAACCAAGAAGCGAGGTTGGGGGAAAGGGAAAGAGATGAAGCGTAGTTATGTCATCCGCGCGCTGCTCACGGGTAGCGCACTTGTCATCAGCAGCACGGCCTGGGCGCAGGAGCCTGACGCCCAGCCCGACACGTCGGACGCCACCGCCAATGCGGCCATTGCCGAGGCGCAGGCGCTCGACGATGCACAGGCAAAGATCGAGCTGTTGCAGGCCCAGGTCGAGGCGCTGCAGGAATCCATCGCGCAGATCCAGGCCGCACAGGCGAAGGCCACGCCCGTATGGAAGGGCACGCCCCAGCTGGAGGACAAGGAAGCCGGCTGGAGCTTCAAGGTCCGCGGGCGTATCCAGTATGATGTCGGCTACGTTTCCAATCCGGATGACGAGCCCAACGGTGGCCTCAATACCCGCAACCTAGGGTTCAATGCCCGCGCTCGCCGTATCCGTCTGGGTGGCGAAGGTACAATCCCCGGCGGGTTCACCTACAAATGCGAAATGGATTTCGCCAACGCAGCCACCAACTTCGGTGACTGCATCCTCGGCTATGCGCCTGCCGGCAAGCCATTCAGCGTCGACGTCGGTAATCAGGAAACCAACAACGGCCTCGAGCAGATCACCAG
>DASTVY010000360.1:0-11129 GCA_035758865.1 Sphingomicrobium sp.
ATCCATTCGAGAAATGCTCCGCCCGCAGTGGAGACGAAGGTGAAATCCTGGGTGACGCCGGCGTGGTTCAGCGCGGCCACGGTGTCCCCGCCGCCGGCGACCGAGACGAGCGAGCCTTCCTTGGTCAGCGCGGCCGCCGTCTTGGCGAGCGCCACCGTCGCGGCGTCGAACGGGGTCGTCTCGAACGCGCCGAGCGGACCGTTCCACACCAGTGTGCGGCAGGTCTTGAGTGCGTCCGCGAGGGCCTCGACCGCGGCGGGGCCGACGTCGAGGATCATCTCGTCGGCCGCTACCTCATGGACGTTGACGGTGCGCAGGGATGGCGGGTTGGCCGCGAATTCCTTCGCCACCACCACGTCATAGGGAAGGTGGATGGTGCAGCCGGCCGCCTCGGCGCGCTCGAAGATGCTTTCCGCTTCGCCGACCAAGTCTTTCTCGCACAAGGATTTTCCGACATCGACACCACGCGCGGCGAGGAAGGTGTTGGCCATTCCGCCGCCGATGATCAGGTGATCGACCTTGCCGACCAGATTGCCGAGCACGGCGAGCTTGGTCGACACCTTGGCTCCGCCGACCACCGCGGCGACCGGCCGCTGGGGATTGCCGAGCGCCTGCTCAAGCGCGGTCAGCTCCGCCTCCATCGCCCGACCGGCGAATGACGGCAGCAGGTGCGCCACCCCTTCGGTCGAGGCATGGGCACGGTGTGACACGGAGAAGGCGTCGTTGACGTAATAGTCGCCAAGCGCCGCCATGCCCTTGGCGAGGTCCGGGTCGTTCTTTTCCTCACCGTTGTGGAAGCGGGTGTTCTCCAGGATACCGATCCCGCCCGGAAGCATGATCGCGATGGCACGCGCCGCCTCCGGCCCCTGGCAGTCCTCGACGAAGCGGACCGAGCGCCCGGTCAATTCGGCCAGCGGCTTGACCAGCAACGCGGTCGACATGTCGGGCCGGTTTTGCCCCTTGGGCCGGCCGAAATGCGACAGCAGCAGAACGATGGCGCCCTTGTCGGACAGTTCGGCGATGGTCGGCACCGCGGCGCGAAGACGCGTGTCGTCGCTGATGTCACCATCCTTCATCGGCACGTTCAAATCGACGCGCACCAGCACCCGCTTGCCGGTCAGGTCGTCCGGCAGGTCGTCGAGGGTCTTGAAGGTATTCACTGCTCAGCCAACTCCAATCCGCTCATGCTGAGTAGCCATTGAGCTTGTCGAAATGGCGTATCGAAGCACGATCCCTCGATACGGGCCTTCGCCTCCGCTCAGTCCCTACTCAGGATGACCGGAGGAGTGGAAATCATATCAACCGGGCGATCGCGCCGGCCGTGTCGACCATGCGGTTCGAAAAACCCCATTCATTGTCGTACCAGCTGACGACGCGGACCAGCTTGCCCTCGATCACCGCGGTCTCCAGGCTGTCGACGGTCGAGCTCGCCGGATTATGGTTGAGGTCGATCGAGACCAGCGGCTCGTCCGTATAGTCAAGGATACCTTTCAGCGGTCCGTTCTCGGACGCAGCCTTGAGCGCGCCGTTGATCTCTTCCTTGGTCGTATCGCGGCCAGGGGTGAAGGTCAGGTCGACCAGGCTGACGTTTGGCGTCGGAACGCGCACCGCAGAGCCGTCCAGCTTGCCCTTCAGCTCCGGCAGAACTTCGCCGACCGCACGGGCGGCTCCGGTGGTGGTCGGGATCATCGACATGCCGGCGGCACGGGCACGGCGCATGTCGCTATGGATCTGGTCCAGGATCTTCTGGTCGTTGGTGTAGGCGTGGATGGTTGTCATCAGGCCGCGCTCGATGCCGACCAGGTCGTTCATGATCTTGGCGACCGGCGCCAGGCAGTTGGTGGTGCAGCTGGCGTTCGACACGATGGTATGTTCGGCGGTGAGCTTGTCGTGGTTGACGCCATAGACAACGGTCAGGTCGGCGCCCTTGGCCGGGGCCGAGATAAGCACGCGCTTGGCGCCGGCATCGAGATGCTTCTGTCCGCCTTCGCGATCGGCGAAGAAGCCGGTGCATTCCAGCGCGATGTCGACGCCCAGCTCGGCATGCGGCAGCTTGGCCGGATCGCGTTCCGCAGTGACCTTGATGCGCCTGCCGTTGACGATCATCGCGTCGCCCTCGGCGCTGACTTCGCCCGGGAACGGTCCGTGGACGCTATCGCGCTTGAACAGCATGGCATTGGCCTTGGCATCGGCCAGGTCGTTGATCGCGACGAGTTCGAGGTCGTGATCGCTGCGCTCGAGGATGGCGCGGGCGACAAGGCGGCCGATGCGGCCGAAACCATTGATGGCGACTTTGGTCATGCAAATTCCCTTATTTTCATATGTGCGAGAACGCGCTCGGTGATCTTGGGCGCGGTTATCCCGAAATGCTCATAGAGGTCGGCTGCCGGGGCGGAGGCGCCGAACCGGTCGATACCAATGCGAAGGCCGTGGAGGCCGGTGTAGCGCTCCCAGCCGAAGGTGGTGCCCGCCTCGATCGAGACTCGGAGGATCTCGCGGTTCGAAACGTCGGGCAGAATGTCTTCGCGATAGGAATCCGGCTGAAGGTCGAACATTTCCGTGCAGGGCATGGAGATAACGTCGGCGCCGATCCCCTGCCCTTCAAGGTTCGCTGCAACCGCCAGGGCAATCTCCACCTCCGAGCCGGTGGCGATCAGGATCACCTTGCGCTCAGCCACGGCCGACTTCAGGCGATAGGCGCCGCGGGCCGAGAGATTCTCCTCGGACCGCTCGGTCCGGATGGGCGCCAGATTCTGCCTTGAGAGGGCCAACAGGCTGGGTCCATCATTGGCGAGCGCGGCTGCCCAGCACTCTGCCGTCTCGACTGCGTCGGCCGGACGATAGACGTGCAGCCCCGGCATGGCGCGCAGCGACTGAAGATGTTCGACCGGCTGGTGGGTCGGTCCATCCTCGCCGAGGCCGATCGAGTCATGCGTCATGACATGCACGACCTTGGCCCCCATCAATGAGCCAAGGCGAATTGCGGGCCGGCTGTAGTCGGAAAAGACCAGGAAGGTGCCACCGTACGGCAGCACGCCGCCATGCTGCGCCATGCCGTTCATGGCCGCAGCCATGCCGAACTCGCGAATGCCGTAGTAGATGTAACGGCCCGCGTAATTGTCCTGCGTCAGCGGCTGCAGCGCCTTGGTCTTGGTGTTGTTGGACCCGGTGAGGTCGGCCGACCCGCCGATTGTCCAGGAGCAGGCTTCGTTGATCCGTTCGAGTGCCATTTCCGACGCCTTGCGCGTCGCAACCTTCGGCGGGCTGGCGATCAGTTCGTCGAGATAAGGCTTCAGCCAGCCATCATCGATGTGGCCGGCCAGCCGCTCGCGGAGCTCGGCGCCCTTGGGATTGGCTTCCAGTCGCTTATGCCACTGCGCGCGTTCCTCGCGCCCCCTTGCACCCGCCTCACGCCATGCCTTGGCGACATCGTCCGGAATCTCGAACGGTGGCAGGTCCCAGCCCAGCTCCTTGCGGGCGGCAGCGACCTCGTCGGCGCCGAGCGGCGACCCGTGGGTTGCGGCCGTGCCCTGCTTGTTGGGTGCGCCATAACCTATGATCGTCTTGCAACGGACCAGTGACGGACGGCCGTCCGCGAGCGCTTCGTCGATCGCCTTGCTGACTTTGCCGGAATCCATCCCGTCGCATTCAACCGTATGCCAGCCCATTGCATCGTAGCGCGCCAGCACATCTTCCTTGCGGCTGAGGTCGGTCGACCCGTCGATGGTGATTTTGTTGTCGTCCCACAGCACAATCAGCCGGCTGAGCTTCAAATGGCCTGCCAGCCCGATCGCCTCATGGTTGAGGCCTTCCATCAGGCAACCGTCGCCGGCGACGACATAGATGTTGTGGTCGACCAGCTCGTCGCCAAAGATGGCATTCAAGTGCCGCTCGGCAACCGCCATTCCGACCGCGGATGCGAGGCCCTGGCCCAGCGGACCGGTGGTCGTCTCGATCCCCGGCAGCATGAAATTCTCCGGATGGCCGGCGCACGGGCTGGAAAGCTGGCGGAAGTTGCGGATTTCCTCGATTGTCGGCCGCGCGTAACCGGTCAGGTGGAGCAGCGCGTAGATCAGCATCGACCCATGCCCAGCCGAGAGGACGAATCGGTCGCGGTCGGGCCAATGGGGATCGGACGGATCATATTTCAGATGCTTGGTGAACAGCGCCGTCGCGGCATCCGCCATGCCCATCGGCATGCCTGGGTGGCCGCTGTTTGCTGCTTCGACCGCATCCATCGCCAGAGCGCGAATGGCGTTGGCGAGTCGGCGTTGGGTTGCCATCAAATCTCCATGGGTCGACCGGGGTGAATGGATTCGGTTGGCCGATGGTTTGGTGCCTATTGTCGTGAGAGCGCGTGGCGTCAACCTTGGGCCGGCCGTGCGCACCGCTTGCGGACCGCATCCAATCTGCTACGCCTTCTCAACCATGAACACTAGGCCCTTGGAAGAAGGCATGGAACGCGCCGAACGCGCCCTACTTCGTATCGAGCGCGCCATTGAACGCGGGACGATGAACGAGGGCCGCGACGACAAGCTTCGCGCCAATGTCGCCGAGGCGATCGCCGAGCTGGACGCGATCATCAGGGAAGCGGGCCGCTAATGGCGGAGGTCGAACTCTCCATCGCCGGCCGTCCCTACAAGGTTGCCTGCCGAAACGGCGAAGAAGATACGCTGCGCGCGGCCGGTGCCCTGGTCGATGCCAAGAGCCGCGAGGCGCTGGCTGGGCTTGGAACGCTGTCCGAATCGCGTCAGCTGCTGTTTGCGGCTCTGCTTCTGGCCGACCAGATCATCGATGGCCGGGAGATCGAGCTACCGACGGAACTCGATCCGGCGCTCGTCGAACGGACGCAGCATCTCGCCGAACGGCTCGAAACATTGGCCGACGCCCTTGAGAGAACGGGCGTGGACGCCTAGATAGAGCGCGACGGGTACTGCCCGGTACGAAGCCACGAAAATCCCTGAGGCGATTAAATATCCTAGGGGACTGTCCCTGTCCGGACCCTGGTCCGGTGCACATGGTTCCCACCTGACGTTTGTGGCGTCAGAGGATTTCCGGCAAACGGCCATGGTGGTCCCGTCACATCCTCCTCTTTCGGCCGACAAGGTCACTCTGCGTCGGCTGGCGCGCGAGCGCCGCCGCGACTTCGTCGCCTCACTCGCGGAAGGTCGGCAGCAAGAGCTTGAGCAACGCCTCGGCGAAGTGCTGGAGCCGCTTTTCGCCAAATCGCGAATCACCGGCGCCTACTGTCCAATGCCGAACGAGATCAGCCCCCTGCCCGCCATGGAGTCGGCTGGACAGCAAGGCATCATCCTGGCCTACCCGGCTTTCAGCGATCACCAGAGCGAGATTCGGTTCCTGGCCGGCGAGCCAGCCGAACCGGGGCCATGGTCATGCTTCCAACCGCCCCTGGATTCGCCCGAAGTTTTTCCCGATCTCGTGCTGGTCCCCCTCGTCGCGATCGACAAAAATGGGACTCGGCTGGGCCAGGGCAAGGGCCATTACGACCGGGTGCTCGGCAAACTCCGCGAACATGGCGCCCTGCTGATCGGCCTTGGCTGGCAGGCGCAGATGGTCGACGCAACCATTCCCGCCGAGCCGTGGGACGTGCCGCTGGACGGCTTCGCCTCGCCTGAAGGATTGGAGATGTTCAGATGACGGCTCCCCAGCCATCCTGGCGCAAACCGGCCGGAATTTTCGCCATTCTCGGCCTCATCGTCGCATGGGCCGCTATTATCGTCTCGCTGTCCGGCGTGGTCGGCCGGTGGCCCATCCTCGTGCAGGCGATTTTCTACCTGATTGCCGGAATTGCGTGGATATTGCCGCTGAAACCCCTGCTCCGGTGGATGGAAACGGGTCGATTTAAGGCATAAAGCGGTCGTTTCGCGCCTAGAAACGAACCGTTCGTCGAAGGTTCATTGAAATTAGTGTATTGGGAAACCAAATCACCGCTTCCCATCATGCAGACGGCAAAGATCTTCCAGCCCTTGAGGCCCTGGCGAACGCATCCGCGTGAATCCGTTGCCGCGGCCATATTGGCCGCGATCGGGCTCATTGCGCTTGCTGGAACGGGCGATGCCATGCCCCTGCTTCCGCAATTCGCCACGCAGGCCGAGCCGGTCGCAGTCGCCGGCCCGCCCAAGCCGCTACCATCCGAGATTCGCGATCTGGCGCCCGAAACGGCGCTCCAGCTCAATTCGAGGATTCCGATTGCCGGTGGTCCGAACCCGGCCGCGCGGCCTTTCCTATTCGGAAATGCTTCGGCTGAAACACGCGCCCGAGCGCTCGAATGCCTGACCAGCGCTATCTATTATGAAGCAGCGCAGGAGCCGACTGACGGTCAGCGCGCGGTTGCGCAGGTGGTCTTGAACCGGGTCCGCCATCCGGCCTTCCCGAACAGTGTCTGCGGCGTGGTCTATGAAGGATCGACCCGCTCCACCGGTTGCCAGTTCACATTCACCTGCGACGGGGCGATGGCCTATGCGCCGATCCCCACGCTATGGAATCGTGCTCGCAAGGTAGCCGAGGCTGCGCTTAACGGTCATGTCCATTCGCCGGTCGGCTATGCGACCCATTATCACGCCGATTATGTCGTCCCTTATTGGGCATCGAGCCTGGTCAAGACCGACGTCGAAGGCGCTCACATCTTCTATCGCTGGGCTGGCGGCTGGGGCCGTCCGGATTCCTTCACCGACCGCTGGTCTGGCCTCGAAGGCAATCCGGCCGCGTTGCGCATGGCCGCGCTAAGCGTGCCCCATGTGAAGGCTCCCGTGCGCACCGCCGAGGCCACCGTCGAAAAGCTCGAGGATGCAGGCGCCAAGGTCATTCAGGGCAAGGACGGCCGGATCCGCCTGCTGTTCACGCCGGAAGCGCGCGAAGCAGTCGAGAAGGTCAAAGTCACCCCCTATGTCGAGCGGGTCGCCGCTTCGGACAATCTTCGTTACGCGCTTGATGGAGGCGCCAGTGACCAGCCCGCCTGGGGCGCGGCCAAGGAAGAACCGAAGCCGGTCGAGACCGCTTCGGCTCAGTAAGCAAAAAGGCCCGCGTTGAAGCGGGCCTTTTGTTTTTCCAAATGAATGGAATGGCGCGAGTGACGGGGCTCGAACCCGCGACCTCCGGCGTGACAGGCCGGCGCTCTAACCAACTGAGCTACACCCGCGCTTTGGCTGTGGCGGGGCAACTAGGAGAGCGGCCCTACCCTGTCAACACGGTCGACCGTGTTTTTTCAGGCGTCTTTTTCTTCTTCCTCGCCGACGTGAGTCAGCGTTCCGTCCTCGAACAGGAAGCCGGCGATATCGGGCGTGCCAGCAGCGGCGAACACCGTCTTGAAAATGATCAGCAACGGCACCGCCAGCAGCGCGCCCGTCGTCCCCCAGACCCAGGCCCAGAATGACAGTGAGACCAGGATCAGCAGCGGGTTGATGGTCAGCCGCTTGCCGACCACCAGCGGCGTGATGATGTTCGCCTCGACGAGGTGGAGCCCGATGAACACCATCGGCGGCAGCATTGCCGCCCAGGGATCGGTGAAGGTCATCAGCCCGCCGAGCGCCAGCAGAAGCGCGGCGACGATCGGGCCCAGATAGGGGATGTAGTTCAGCACCGCGACGATGCCGCCCCACATGACTGGCGAATCCATGCCCATCGCCCACAGCATCGCTGCCGTCAGCCCGCCCAGGCAGACGTTGATGATGGTGATGGTGGCGATGTAAGTCGAGGTCGCGTCGACCGTTTGCTGGATAACTCGCGCGGTTGTCAGCGCCCCTTCGAAGCTGCCCCGGCTGACGATGGTGCGCTTCCGCATGCCAGTCCAGCCGGCCAGGAAGAAGTAGATCACCAGCAATGCGAAGAACAGCTGCACTGCTGCATGCGGTGCCGACGCGGTGATGATTCCAAGCATCGAATTGGGCGTTTCGACCCGGACCGTCCGCGCCTGCGACGCCTCGATCGAGATTCGCGCGGCGGTCTTGTCGATAAATTTCTCGAGGTTGGAATAAAGGTCGATGACCGGCGCCAGCGCTTGCGTCACCCGGTCGATCCGCTGCGGGATCAGCACGACCCAGTCGATTGCCGGGACGACGATCGCCGCCACCGCAAAAATGGCAATTGCCAGGAACACCAGTACGCACAGCAGGGATGCGATCTTCGAAGGCACTCCGCGCCGCTCGAACCACTCCAGCATCGGCACCAGTGCAATCGCCACCACCAGTGCCGCGGTGACGGGCAGGAAGAACTCTGCCCCGGCTCGCAATGCAAAGGGGAGCGAGATGATTAGCCCGACGCCCCCCATCAGGGTCAGCGACGCGAGCAGCCGGACGCGCTTTACCTGTAGCGCCTCCATGTCGTGGGCCTGCGAATCGCCGGGTTTTTCAGTGCGCGCGTCCATTAACGCGGCATTTTAACCAAGCTTTGCCAAGCCGCCAGATATAGCTGAAGCGAATGGGCCGCAGCGTTGCGGGCGCGCAACAAGAAATTAGGGTTGATGCGGGTGGTGCCCCCGGTCCGGGTCGAACGGACACTCCTTTTGGGAACTCGATTTTGAGTCGAGCGCGTCTACCAATTCCGCCACGGGGGCATGGCCATGCCCCTTAGCATGACAAAGCGAGCGGGCAAGACCCGCCTTTGGGGTCAAAGGCGCACGAACCCGCGGGGCCAGTGATCCTGGTCGACTTCATACTGCTCGATGCTGAAGCCGTCCGGCTCGTCGGCGAAGCCGGGGAGCAGACGCGACCGCTCCTCGGCGGCTTCAGCAAGGGCTCGCGATGAATAGATACCGACGACTTTCACTCGCCCGGTCTCGGGCAGGCTGTGGAGCAGGACGAACAAGGGTTCCATGGCCTGAGGTCTACCCGTTGGGCCGCTGTCCGCAATGGGGTGGAAAATCGGACTTCAGTTTCTCGGCGCCTGCCGCCGATAGCTGAGCGCCTCAGCGATATGGATGCGCCCGACCTGCTCGGCGCCGGCGAGGTCGGCGATGGTCCGTGCGACCCTCAGGACCCGATGGAAGCCGCGCGCCGACAGGCGCATCGCCGCGGCCGCGTCGGCCAGCAGCTTCCGCCCCGGCTCATCTGGCGTCGCCACGGCATCCAGCAGCTCTCCATCCGCCTCGGCATTGGTCCGAGCTCCATTGCCATTGTAGCGCCGGGTCTGGACCGCCCGAGCCGCCGCGACCCGCCGCCCGACCTCTTCGCTTCCTTCCGCCGGCGGCGGCAAGGTCAGGTCGGCCGCGCTCACCCCCTGGACCTCAACATGGAGGTCGATCCGGTCGAGCAGCGGTCCCGAAACCCGCGCCTGGTAGTCGGCTGCACAACGCGGCGCCCGCGCGCAGGCCAGCGCCGGATCGCCCAGATGGCCGCAGCGGCAGGGGTTCATCGCGGCCACCATCTGCACTCGCGCCGGGAAGGTGACGTGCATGTTCGCGCGGGCGACGCTGACCGTCCCCGTCTCCAACGGCTGGCGAAGCGAATCCAGCACCGGCCGCTGGAATTCCGGCAACTCGTCGAGAAACAGGACGCCAAGGTGCGCAAGGCTGATTTCGCCGGGGCGGACCTTCAGTCCTCCACCGACCAGGGCCGGCATGGACGCGCTGTGATGTGGCGCCCTGAACGGCCGGCGGCGGCGCAAGCGGCCTCCATCCAGCTCTCCTGCGACGCTGGCGACCATCGAGACTTCCAGCGCCTCGGAAGGCTCCAGCGGCGGCAGTATTCCCGGTAAGCAGGCGGCAAGCAGCGACTTCCCTGCCCCGGGCGGCCCACTCATCAGCAGATTGTGGCCACCCGCCGCAGCTATTTCCAACGCCCGCTTGGCGACTTCCTGCCCCTTGACCTGCCTGAGGTCCGGCCCCGCGGCCGGCGGCTCGGCTTCTCCAGGCTCCGGAGGACGCAGCAGCTGCGTCCCCTTGAGGTGCGACAGCAGCGCCAGCAGGTCCGGCGCAGCCAACACCTCGACCTTGCCGGCCCATGCCGCCTCGCTTCCCTGGGCAGCAGGACAAATCAGGCCCATGTCCCTTGCACTGGCGTGTAGCGCCGCCAACAGCACGCCGGGCGAAGCGGCAATCCGGCCGTCGAGGCTCAGCTCACCCACCGCGACATAATGCGAGAGGCTTTCCGCATCGGCAGCCCCGATGGCGGCCAGCAGGCAGAGCGCGATCGGCAGGTCGTAATGCGACCCTTCCTTGGGCAGGTCGGCCGGCGACAGGTTGACCGTGATCCGCTTGGGCGGGAGCGCAAGCCCGATCGCGCTCAATGCTGCCCTGACCCGCTCGCGGCTTTCGGCGACCGCCTTGTCAGGGAGGCCGACGATGACGAACGCCGGAAGCCCGGCCGACAACTGCACCTGGACTTCTACGGCGCGCGCCTCGAGCCCCAAATAGGCGACGGTGGAAACAGTGGCGGCCATTCTTTCGCGGGAGGCACGAAGCAAGGATTTGCCAAGACAGGCTATCGAGAAACGAAGGGCGGTCACCCTTGTCTCTGCCGGAATTGCCGCCCACATGTTCGCCATGTGGAAGAGGGAGCAGTGGCGTCAATTCTTCGACCATCCGGTCGTCGAATGGTCGATTTTGATCCTCGGCGTCGTGTTGATGATCCTGTCGCCCTTGGCTGGAGTGGTCCCGGGCCCGGGCGGCATCTTCGTGTTCGCAATCGGCTTGGCGATGGTTCTGAGGACGAGCATGTGGGCCAAGCGTCGCTACGTCCATTTCAAGCGCTGGCAGCCCAAGGCGGCGCGCTGGACGGATTGGGGCCTCAGGCGCCAAAGCGCGAAGCGGCGCGAGGCAATCCGCAAGGAACGCGAAGAGATGGGCTGCCCTCCTCCGGCGGACGAGCGCAATGAAGGTCCGATAGAATCAATGATTCCCAGCCCACCGGTCAGTCAGCCGGAATTGCCGGGAGACCCCGAAGACCCTCTACGGCGTTGACTTTGCGGCCCTCCCCTACTATCGGCGCCCGCAACGACGGCCGCCTCGGCGGCCCTTTTTCATTCGATTTTGAAGGCATGAGCGATGAAGCGCACTTTCCAGCCGAGCAATCTGGTCCGCAAGCGGCGGCACGGGTTCCGCAGCCGCATGGCGACGGTCGGCGGCCGCAAGGTGCTGAACGCGCGCCGCGCCCGCGGCCGCAAGAAGCTCAGCG
>DASTVY010000387.1:0-3056 GCA_035758865.1 Sphingomicrobium sp.
GAAAATCCTTGTGCGAGAAAGACTTGGTCGGCGAAGCGGAAAGCATCTTCGAGCGCGCGGAGGCGGCCGGCTGCACCATCCACCTTCCCTATGACGTGGTGGTGGCGAAGGAATTCGCGGCCAACCCGCCATCCCTGCGCACCGTCAACGTCCATGAGGTAGCGGCCGACGAGATGATTCTCGATGTCGGCCCCGCCGCGGTCGAGGCGCTGGCCGATGCGCTCAAGACGTGTCGCACCTTGGTGTGGAACGGGCCGCTGGGCGCGTTCGAGACTCCGCCGTTCGATGAAGCGACCGTGGCGCTGGCGAAGACCGCGGCTGCGCTGACGCAGGACGGAAGCCTGGTCTCGGTCGCGGGGGGCGGGGACACCGTAGCCGCGCTAAACCATGCCGGGGTTGCACAGGACTTCAGCTTCGTCTCCACCGCCGGCGGCGCGTTCCTCGAATGGATGGAAGGCCAAACGCTGCCGGGAGTAGCCGCGCTTCAGGGTTAGCCCGGTTGCGACTCACGGGCGGCAGGTCTAGAGCGCGCGGCATAGCCACCAACTCCATGCTACAGGTATCGAAATGAACGCGACCGTTGCTGCCACGCGCCACCCCGACATGCTTGAGAAAATCGAAAAGGGTCAGGGCTTTATCGCCGCCCTGGACCAGAGCGGCGGTTCGACGCCCGGTGCGCTCAAGGCCTACGGCGTCGACGAGGACGCCTATTCGAACGAAGACGAGATGTTTGGCCTGGTCCACCAGATGCGCAGCCGGATCATCACTGCTCCTTCCTTCGGCAGCGGCAAGGTGATCGGTGCCATCCTGTTCGAAAAGACGATGGATGGCGAAGCAAATGGCAAGCCTGTGCCCGAACTATTGTGGGAGCGGGGCGTGGTGCCCTTCCTGAAGGTCGACAAGGGCCTGGCCGAGGAAGCGGACGGCGTCCAAATGATGAAGCCGAACCCCGATCTTGAAGCGCTGCTCGACCGGGCCAATGCCAAGGGCGTGTTCGGAACGAAGATGCGCTCGGTGATCAAGCTCGCCAATCCCGCAGGCATCGCGGCGGCCGTCGCCCAGCAGTTCGATGAGGCGAAGCGGATCCTTGCCAAGGGCCTGATGCCGATCATCGAGCCGGAAGTTTCGATCAAGAGCCCCGAGCGCGACGCCGCCGACCGCATCGTGCTTGCCGAGATCCTGAAGCAGCTGGACGCGCTGCCCGAGGGCGAGCGGGTCATGCTGAAGCTGACCATCCCGGCCGAAGCCGGCCTGTTCCAGCCACTGATCGATCATCCCAAGGTGCTTCGCGTCGTTGCGCTGTCGGGCGGATTCAGCCGCGAGGAGGCTTGCCGAGAGCTGGCCAGGAATCCGGGTATGATCGCCAGCTTCAGCCGAGCGCTTTTGTCCGACCTTCGCGCCGACCAGAGCGATGAGGAATTCGACCGGACGCTCGGGCAGGCGATCGACGAGATCCACTCGGCGTCGGTCGCGGCCTAGCGGCCCGTCGCTGCAAAGGTGAAGCGATAGGCGCGGGGTTCGATGTTGCCCGGCGCAGCTTTGGGCGGCTCGGCCGAGACCAGCGTTACGTGATTCAAGTCCACAGCCTGGGGAACTCCGAGCTGGAAGTCGCGGATCTGGGTCCAGCCCGAACCGTACATCCTGGCTCGCACGACCAGCCTGCCCTCCCACACGCAGCGTACCAGGGCGGGGCAGCGGCTGTCTTCGACCACTTCGATCGGGCGTATCCTGATGCCGTTGACGGTGGCGACTTGTCCGAGGCCCGCGGTCGGACCCGTGGCGGCCGGCGGCACGGTCGCACACCCCGTGAGTGCCAGTGCGGCGAAGGCGGTTGCTGCTTTCATTGGACGAAACTTCCCCTTTCGCTAATGAGCGCGCCATGAACGACGATGACATGGTCGAAGATGAGGCCGACCTAACGATTTTTCCGCCGCCGGTTCGCAGCGCACCCTGCGAGCTTTATCTTATCAGCCCGAACGAGGTTGGCGGCGAGTTCCCGGATCGGCTCAAGGCTGCGCTAGCAGGAGGACCGGTAGCTGCCTTTCAGCTGCGCGCGAAAAATGTCGACAGTCACGAGCTGGCGCGGCTGGCGTCACCACTCCAGCAAATATGCGCCGATCACGACGTGGCATTCATCGTCAACGACAGCATCAGCATGGCCAAGCGGCTCGACGCCGACGGAGTGCACCTTGGCCAGTCGGACGGCGATCCGCGTGAAGCGCGCGCGATCCTGGGCCCATCCAAGCAGATCGGAGTCACCTGCCATGACAGCCGGCATCTGGCGATGGCTGCGGGAGAGGCGGGGGCCGACTATGTCGCGTTCGGCGCATTCTACCCGACCCAGACCAAGCCGAGCGAGCACAGGCCCGATCCTGCGATCCTCAGCTGGTGGGCGACCCTGTTCGAAATTCCCTGCGTCGCGATCGGCGGAATCACGCCGGACAATGCCAAGCCCCTCATCGATGCGGGCGCCGACTTCATTGCCGTCTGCAACGCGGTGTGGGGCAGGGACGATCCGGCCGGTGAGGTCGCCAAATTCGCCGCACTGTTTGCAGAATAAGGAAGAGCGGAATGAAGGTCCAAGCTTACGTCTTCTTGGACACCGTGAATCCCGGTCCCATGCGAATCGTCAGGGAAGTCCGCAAAATCCCCGGCGTGGTTCGCGCGGACGCCCTGTTTGGGGTGCCGGACATCGTCGCGCTGGTCGAGGGCGACGATCTCGGTGTCATGGATGAGGTGATCAATCGAATTGTTGAGCTCGACGGCGTGGTCGATTCCGAATCCAAGGTCATACGATGGGTCTGAGAGGTCACGGCCTCGCGCTGTTCGCCTAAAGTAAAAAGAAACCAGAATGTTACGGCGGCGTTCTTGGTCAAAAGCCAAGGAGTGTCCCCAGTGTTGCGTAATCTGTTTCTGTCGCTTTCCGTCGCTGCGCTCGCCGCCACCGGAGCGGCCCAGACCCGAACCGCCAAGCCATGGGTGCCGCCGGGTACGCCAGGCAGTCCGATCGATGGCACGGTGTTCCATGCCCAGGTGCTGCTCGGCGCCGCCGGCTT
>DASTVY010000069.1:0-7053 GCA_035758865.1 Sphingomicrobium sp.
AGAACTGGCCGAGTTCGCAGTTGCCGCTGCGGAACAGCGCGGTGTCGCCGCTCGCGGCTGGGAAACGCTCGGAGAGATTGAACCGGCCGGCGCCCTGGCGTTTCCGGAGTCCGATTCCGACGAGATCGCTTATCTCCAATATTCGAGCGGCTCGACGCGTTTCCCGCATGGCGTCGCCGTCACGCATCGCGCATTGCTGGACAATCTCCATGCGCATGGCGTTGCAACCGAAGTGCAGGAAACCGACCGCTGCATCAGCTGGCTTCCCTGGTATCACGACATGGGGTTGGTCGGGTGCATGCTGTCGCCGCTCGCCCTGCAAGTATCGTCCGATTATCTCAAAACCGAAGATTTCGCGCGGCGCCCGCTCGCGTGGCTCGACCTCATCAGCCGCAATCCGGGCACGTCGCTCTCCTATTCGCCGACGTTCGGTTACGACATCTGCTCGCGGCGGATGAGCTCGCAGACCCGCGCCGCCGACCGCTTCGACCTGTCGCGCTGGCGGCTCGCCGGCAACGGCGCCGACATGATCCGTCCGGACGTAATGCAGGCCTTCGTCGACAGCTTCGCCGATGCGGGCTTCAAGGCCGGCGCCTTCTGCCCAAGCTACGGTCTGGCCGAAGCGACGCTTGCAGTGTCGATCATGCCGCCGGGCGAAGGCATTCGGCTTGAGCTGGTCGAAGAAAGCGAACTTTCGGGCGTCGGCACTCCGGCCCAGGAACGGCCGCGCCGCTACCGTGCGATCGTCAACTGCGGCAAGCCCGTGAAGGGCATGGAAATCGAGATTCGCGGTGCCGACGGCGAGCAGCTCGCCGAACGCGGCATCGGCAAGGTCTGGGTGCGCGGCAGCAGCATCATGGTCGGCTATTATCGCGACGCGGAAGCGACCGAAGCATGCCTCAAGGACGATTGGCTCGATACCGGCGACATGGGCTACATGTCCGGCGGCTATATCTTCATCGTCGGCCGGGCCAAGGACATGATCATCATCAACGGCAAGAACCACTGGCCGCAGGACATCGAGTGGGCGGTGGAGCAGCTGCCGGGGTTCAAGTCCGGCGATATCGCGGCTTTCGCAATTACCGGTCCCTCCGGCGAGGAAACGCCGGCGGTGCTAGTCCACTGCCGGGTCAGCGATCCCGAAGAGCGCGGCCGCCTTCGCGACGACATCAAGGAACGTGTCCGGGCCATCACCGGCATTACCCCGGTGGTCGAGCTGGTCCCACCGCGCACCCTGCCCCGCACCTCGTCGGGCAAACTGTCGCGGACCAAGGCCCGCAATCTTTATCTCTCGGGCGAAATCCAGCCTTATGATATAGCCGCCTAGCCGAATCCAACTCGTTGCCAGGGAGGGTGGCGTGAGTGATTTGTGCAATTCGGTAACGGCCTTTGGGGCCCTTTTCATTATTCTGGCGTTTGTCGTCGCCGCTATCGAGGCGGTCATCGCCATCATCGTCAAGTGGCAGGCGCGCAAGACACAACCGAGCCCGGGGGCTCTTCCCACCTTGGCTGGGGTCAACCTCGGCCCGATCCTGGAGGCATTGGCAAGGGTCCTTGCGGCTTTGAAAGATCTGCCACCTTGGATTGGATTTTTCCTGGCCGGACTTGCACTAGTTTGGACGGCCAGCACGGCGCCGCATCTTTGTACCTGAGCTGCTTGCGCTTTCGGCCCGCCGTCGCTACCTCGCGCCACGGCCTAGGGGTATAGCTCAGTTGGTAGAGCATCGGTCTCCAAAACCGAGGGTCGTGGGTTCGAGTCCCTCTGCCCCTGCCATGCCGGAGCCGCCAAGCGCAGCGTAGCGATTGCGCAGCAATCGATAGCTGCGCGAGACACGGCGAAGGCCCGGCCGGGCTCGCGCAAGCGAGCTTCGACGTCACGGGATTTACTCCCGTGACGGCCCGCGCTACATCGCCGGCTGTTACGAGGTCCGGCGGGGTGTCCGCGGACCTCGTTTTTCTTTCTGTTTTTGAAGGTTCGAGCATTGGCAAAGGTAACTCCCGGCGAATTCATCCGGCAGGTTCGCGCCGAAGGCAGCAAGGTCGTTTGGCCGTCGATGAAAGAGACGCGCACGACCGCAATCATGGTCCTGATCATGACCACGCTGCTCGCGATCTTCTTCCTGGGCGTCGATTCGGCATTCAGCGCGATCGTCCAATTCCTCCTCGGCCTGCTCGGCTAAAGATTCACGAGGATTCACAATGTCCCGCTGGTACATCATTCACGCCTATTCCGGTTTCGAGAACAAGGTTCGCGACGCGATCATGTCCGAAGCAAAGCGCCTTGGTCTGGAAAGCCTGGTTGAGGCCGTCGAGGTCCCGACCGAAACGGTGACCGAAATCAAGCGCGGCAAGAAGGTTCAGGCGGAACGCAAGTTCATGCCCGGCTACGTCCTCGCTAAGCTGGCGCTGAATGACGATGTCTATCACCTGGTTAAGAATACGCCGAAGGTGACCGGATTCCTTGGGCCCAACGGGAAGCCCCAGGCGATCCCCGATGCGCAGGCCCATCGCATGCTCGACACCAAGGAAGAGGCAGCTGCGGCGCCTAAGACCAAGGTCAAGGTCGACTATGAGATCGGCGATGCGGTGAAGGTGCTCGACGGCCCGTTCGCAAGCTTCAACGGAGTCGTCGAGGAACTGGATTTCGACCGCGCCCGAGTGAAGGTCAGCGTGTCGATCTTCGGCCGCGCCACCCCGGTCGAGCTCGAGTTCGAGCAGGTCGAAAGAGTCAAGTAGGAGCCACCGAGCAAAAGCGAGCGATCTGCGCAGCAGACAGGAGCTTATGTCGAAGAGATGGCAACTACCGGCCAGCGGGTCGGCGTCAGCCGAACCCGACTGACGTCACGGATTCACTCCATGACGTCCTATTGCCTCAAACACCCCAAATAATTCCGCAGCTGCTCGACGGCTCGGTCGTAGTGGCCGATGTCGCGATAGGTGCGCGTCTGCATGACCGCCCCCTCCATCACCGCCAGCACCAGCTCGGCAAGCGCTTGGGTGTCCGTCCCATCCCTTAGCCCGGCCTCTTCAAGGCAGCCTCGCACGGCCTCTGTCCAGTTGGCGAAGTTGGCCGCAATAAGCTCGCGCACCTCTGGATCCGGCTCGTGCAGCTCCAGCGCCAGGCTACCGATCGGACAGCCGTAGAAGCAGTCCGTTTCGGCCAGCAGCCGGCGATAGGTGGCCAACAGCGCAAACACCTTCTCGACCGGATCCTCGACCTCGCCCCAGCTCGGCTCGAGAAGCATTGCGCCGATCCCGTCGCGATAGGCTTCCAGAACCGCGACCAGCAGCTCCTGCTTGCCCTTGAAGAAATAATAGAGGCTGCCGCTGTTGACCTTGGCGGTCTCCAGGATGTCGGCGATCGATGTGGAGCCATAACCCTTGCGCCAGAACAGCTTCATCGCCGCCTGGACGATCCGGTCGCGCGTAGTCGGCTGCGAGTCCATTTCGGCATTGTTTGTTGAACGATCAATCAAGTCAATCAGTCAGCCGTTTCGCCATCGAATCAATTAATCTTGCAAATTTCCGTTCTCACACTAATAACTGACTGGTCAGTTAGGAACGACTCGTGAAAGAACGCAAATTTCGACGACGGGCTGAAGAACGTCCGGGCGAGATTTGCGCCGCGGCCCTAAGGGTTTTTGCCGAAAAGGGTTTCGCGGCCGCGCGGCTGGATGAAATCGCCAAGCGGGCCGGCGTGTCGAAGGGTACGCTCTACCTCTACTTCAAGGATAAGGAGCAGCTGTTCCGCGCCGTGGTCCGCGACACGGTTGTTCCCAACGTCGAGAATTTGCGCTCCGACCTGATCCAGGCAGGCATGCCGTTCGATGCGCTGATCCGCCTGTTCCTGGCGACATTCGTCGAAGTGACGAACCGTGTGCCAGTCGGCGCGGTTGCCAAGATGGTGATCAGCGAATCCCGCAATTTCCCGGAGCTCGCCAAGGTCTGGCACGACGAGGTCGTGTCCAAGGCGCTCGGCACCATTACCGCACTCATCGAAATGGCGCAGGCCAAGGGAGAGGTTCGCGCGGGCGATGCCCGGCTGCATGCCTTCACCTTGATGGGGCCAATGCTGATGGGGGTGATTTACCGCGAGACGTTGGAGCCGGTCGGCGGCGAGCCCCTCGATTTCGCGGCACTCGCCCGCCAGCACGCCGATACCGTCCTTACCGGCCTCCTGACGGAGAAGGTTCGATGAGGCGGTCCGTGATCCTGGCCGCGCTCTTGCTCGGCGCCTGCACGGTAGGCCCGGATTATGCGGAGCCGCAGATGGCCGTACCGGCGAGCTATCTCGAAAGTCCGACCGGCGGTGAAGCCAATCTGGACCATTGGTGGCAAGGGTTCGGCGATGCCCAGCTCACCGGCCTCGTCGAACGGGCGCTGACCGCCAATCTGGACATCGAGATGGCAACTGCCCGAATCCGCGAGGCGCGCGCCCTGGAGCGCGTTGCCGGCGCGGGAGCCTCGCCCCAGGTCGCGGCCCAGGCATCGGTCAATCGGCAGCGGATCAGCGAAAATGCCATCCCCCTGCCCCCGGGCGCCGGAAGCGGCAGCGGAGTTGGAATCTTCGGTCTGCCGGGCGAAGAGTTCACGACCTTCCGCGCCGGTTTCGACGCCAGCTGGGAGCTCGACTTATTCGGCCGCAACCGCCGCGAGCGCGAGGCCGCCGAGGCACGAACCGGATCAGCAGTCTGGAGCCGGCGCGATGCCCAAGTGTCGGTCGCGGCAGAGGTCGCAGCCGCCTATCTACGCCTACGCACCTACCAGGCCCGACAGGCCAATGCCGAGGCCGAACTGGCTCGCCTGCAGCGCTTTGAGCAGCTGGTCGATGCTCGAGCACGCGGCGGCCTGGTTACCGGCCAGGACCTCGAACAGCAGAAGTCGGAGCGCGCCGCTGCCGCAGCGGCAGTTCCGGTGCTCGAAGCGCAGGCGAGAGCGGAAATCCACGCACTTGGCGTGCTGGCCGGGCAATCGCCCGACGCACTCGCCGCCGAGCTGGCGCCGGCTGCAGGCCTCCCCTCGACGCCCGTCGTTCCGGCCGGCCTCCCCTCGGAATTGCTTCGCCGCCGTCCCGACGTCCGTGCCGCCGAGCGCGACCTTGCCGCCGCCACTGCAGACATCGGCGTTGCGGTCGCCGATCTCTATCCCCGCTTCTCGCTGACCGCCGCACCGGCGATGGTCAGCACCGCGCTGGGCTCGCTTCTCGAATGGGGCAGCCACAGCTTCAGCGCCGGAGCCGCGCTCGACTGGCCCATATTCGACGGTGGGCGGCGCAAGGCGAATATCGAGGTTCAGAACGCCCGCCAGGAACAGGCGATGATAGCCTATCGCCGCACCGTCCTGGTCGGGCTTCAGGACGTCGAGGATTCGCTCAGTCAACTGGCCGGCGACCGGCAGAAGCTGGCCGAGCTTGAGCAAGCCTATGCCAACGCCTCTCGCGCGGAGGAGATCGCCCGCACCCGCTATCGCGGCGGCCTCGTCACACTGTCAGACGTCCTCGTCGCCCAGGCCCGCCGCCTGTCGCTGGAGGAGCAAGTGATCGACACGAAAGGCGCAATCGCGCGCGACACGGTGGCATTGGTGAAGGCGCTCGGCGGCGGCTGGACCGAAGAAGGTATGGAGACAATGCAATGACCCGGGGGGCAAAGATCCTCATCCTGCTGGTGGCAATCGCCGGCGCGGCGGTCCTCGCCTGGCGCCTGTTCGGACCGGGTCCGCGCGAGCGCTATCTGTCCGGCTATATAGAGGGCGAAAGCCTGTTCCTGGCGGCACCGGTCGCGGGGACTGTCAGTCTAATCCGTGCCGAGGAAGGCCAGCGCGTCGCCGCAGGGGCTCAGTTGTTCGCGATCGATCCGGCCACATTGTCTGCCCAGGGCGAGCAGGCCCGCGCCCAGGTCGCGGAAGCGCAAACGCAGATCGCCTCCGCTCAGGCCAATGCGCAGCAGGCCGAAGCCGAAGCCGCCGCCGCAGCGACCGACGTCGACAAGGCCCAACGCGATCTCAACCGGCTGCTGTCGGTCCGCCGCGAGGACGCTGCCGCCGTTGCCGGTACCGATATCGACGCCGCCCAGGCCGCGCTTCGCGAAGCATCGGCCCGGCTTCGCGCCGCTCGCCAGACGGCCGAGGCCCGCCGCGCACAGATCGCCGCCGCCCGTGCTCAGGAGAGCCAGGCCAAGGGCGGTTCGCGTGAAGTCGACATCCGCGTGGGCCAGCTGTCGCCACCCGCTCCGTCCCCGGCCCGCGTCGAGGAGGTCTATTTCCGTCCCGGAGAATGGGTCGCCGCCAACCAGCCGGTGGTCAGCCTGCTTCCAGACGACCGCATCAAGATCCGCTTCTTCGTTCCGGAAAAGGAAGTCGCCCTCTACCGTCCAGGCCGCACCGTGCGCTTCTCCTGCGACGGCTGCGCGTCCGGCCTGTCGGCGAAGATCAGCTACGTCAGTCCGCGGCCAGAGTTTACGCCGCCCGTGATCTTCAGCCGCGACAGCCGCGACCGGCTGGTGTTCATGGTCGAGGCGTTCCCCGCCAAGCCGGCGAACCTGATGCCGGGCCTTCCGGTCGACGTGGAACCGCTACCGTGAGCCTCGCGATCGATGTCCAGGAATTGAGCAAGCGCTTCGGTACGCTGCAGGCGGTCGACAACGTCTCGCTGCAGATCAAGCAAGGGCAGATCACCGGCTTTTTGGGGCCCAACGGGTCCGGCAAGACGACCAGCTTGCGCATGCTCTGCGGCCTGCTGACCCCCGACAGCGGCCAGGGCCGGGTGCTCGGCTATGACTTTCCGCGGGAAGCGGAGCTGATCAAGCGTCAGACCGGCTATATGACCCAGAAATTCTCGCTCTACGAAGATCTGACGATCGAGGAAAACCTCGCCTTCATTGCCCGGGTCTACAGCCTCGACCGCGTCTTCGAGCGGGTCGACGACCAGCTTCACAAGCTCGGCCTTCACCATCGCCGCAAGCAACTTGCCGGCAACCTGTCGGGCGGCTGGAAGCAGCGGCTGGCGCTCGCCGCGGCAGTGATGCACGAACCGAAGCTGCTGCTGCTCGACGAGCC
>DASTVY010000101.1:0-5415 GCA_035758865.1 Sphingomicrobium sp.
CCAGCACCACCGACGCGTCATTGCCCGACAGGGTGATGATGCCCTTCAACAGATTATCGACGCTGACCTGCTCGCCTGGGCTGAGGAACATGGTCGATCCGGCGGCTGGTCCGTGCCACTTCTGCCAGGTCTCGGGGCGCACCGTGCACATCTTGTCGAGCTTCAGGTCGCCCTTCTTGATCAGCTCGAACGCGACATTGGTGGTCATCATCTTGGCCATCGACGCCGGCGGCATGCGCAGGTCGGCATTCTTCGACAGCAGCACCGCGCCGGACGACAGGTCCACCAGGTAGGCGACCTTGGCCGGCGTATCGAACGGCGGCGCCTTGGCCGGGGCGGCCGAGGCCAGCAGGAGGGAAGCGGCGGTCAGGGTGAAGGTGGCGCGGATCATGGAGGGGCTTCGAATCCTACAAGCGTTGGGACGAAGCCCTTGTCTAACGCCCCGTTCGAAGCGGCGCGAGTGCTATCGGCGCCGGGATATCGCATCGGCCAGCAAGCCGATGGTCAGTGCATAATAATTGGAGCAATTATAATCGAGGATCGACCGATAATTGGTCGTCAGCAGATATCCTTGCGCATAAGCGCCCGGCGTTTCCATCAGGGTCGCCAGCTCATTGTCGGGAACCCGGCCGTCGGCCGTCCTGACACCCTTTGCCCGCCATTCGCGAACGGTCAGCCAGCGGCTGTGGCGGTTGTAAACCGCCGGGCAGCGCGGGGGCTTGATGGCGGAACGGATCGCGGCGCGGTTAAGGTTACCGGGCACCGACACTGGGACGCCCCACGGCAGGTTCGGCTTCCAGCCGGCGTCGCGCAGATAGTTGGCGATAGAGGCGAAGGCATCGTCCTCGCTGCGCCAGATGTCGGCATAGCCGTCGCCGTCGCCGTCCGCCCGAAGCCGCAAGGCCACCGACGGCATGAACTGCGGGTAACCGGTTGCGCCGGCATAGCTGCCTTTGAGCGTGCTTCGACGGACTCCGGCGTCGAGCAGTTTCAGGGCGGCAATAAATTCACCTTCGAACATCGAACGACGCCGGCCCTCGTAAGCCAGGGTAGCAAGCGCCTCGACCAGGTCGAATGTGCCGGTAATCGATCCGTAGCTCGTTTCCTTGCCGTAAATGGCGATGACGACCGACGGTTCGACACCATAACGCTCGCGGATTCGCGACAGGTTGGTCCAATGCCCTGCGTAGCGCGCGTAGCCGCGTCTGATTAGCGACGAGGTGATATGCCGGCTGATATATGGCCCGAACGACGAGGGCGCGCTGCCGCTCGTTGATGTCGGCCGCTGCCCGCGATCGAGCTGGATCACCCGGCTATTGAGTGAAAGATAGGGCACGACCGATTGGACTGTCGCCTCGCGAACGCCTGCCGACCGGGCGAGTGCCGCAAGGCGTTGTTTGTAACCCGCAAAACCCATGAGCGTGGATGTGCTGGGCGCCGCAGTCAGGGATTGGGCGGCCGGCTGGACGACAGGCGGCGGTGCATCCGGCAGTGGCGAAAGCGGGTCCACCTGGCCGCTGGCACTGGTTCCAAGGATCGACAGGGCCAACGTCAGTTCAACTCGCATTCCGCCTCCTTACGGGGTTCTCGTTGCTAGGCTAACCGGGGTTAACGGCAGCTCCCATCGCATTCATCCCGTGCCTTGCACAGCCTATCGCCGTCGCCTAGGCGGGCAAAGATGAAGCCTGGATGACCGCCGGGCGGATGGAGAGGTGGCCGAGTGGTTTAAGGCAGCGGTCTTGAAAACCGCCGTGGGTGCAAGCTCACCGTGGGTTCGAATCCCACCCTCTCCGCCATCCCGTGTCGGCCGTGCTTCAACCGGAGGCTGATGATGTTCCTGCTTCTTGCCGCGCTTGCGCTTCAGCCAACGCAAAGTCCCTCCCCTCCGGAGACCGCAGCAGCAACAGCGGCCAGCTGGCCGGTGCGGGAAGGCGATGTCACCCTGGCCGCTTTCCGCTTTCGTTCAGGCGAAATGCTCCCGCAGCTCAGGATGCATTACACGACACTCGGGACTCCCCATCGCAATGCGGCGGGTAAGATAGACAATGCGGTGATGGTGCTGCACGGTACCGGCGGAAGCGGCCAGCAATTCCTTCGACCGCAGTTCGCAGACGAACTCTATGGGCCCGGCCAGCCCCTCGACATAACCCGTTACTGGATCATCCTCCCGGACAATATCGGCCACGGGAAATCATCCAAGCCGTCGGACGGGATGAGAATGCAATTTCCCGCCTATGACTATGACGACATGGTCGAGGCCCAGCGGCTGATGCTCAAGCAGCTGGGGGTAACCGGCCTCCGCCTGATCTTCGGAACTTCGATGGGTTGCATGCATGCTTTTGTGTGGGGCGAGACCCATCCCAGTTTCACTCGCGCGCTGATGCCAATGGCCTGCGAGCCGATCGAAATCGCCGGCCTCAACCGCATGTGGCGGCAACTGGCGATCAACGGAATCAAGTCTGATCCTGCGTGGCAGAACGGAATGTACAAGGCGCAGCCCACACAGGGCCTCAGGACTGCGCAATCCCTCTTGTTCGTGGCAGGCGGCGCGCCGCTCAATTACCAGGCTCAATACCCGACCAGGCAGGCGGCAAGCAGTTTTGCTGAAGAGCGGGTATCGACCGCAATGACATCGCTCGATGCCAACGACCTCATCTATCAGCTAGAGTCGTCGCGGAACTACAATCCCTGGCCGAAGCTGGAAGCAATCCGGGCGCCGGTCATGTGGATCAATTCCGCCGACGATTTCATCAATCCCCGAAACCTGGACGTTCCCGAACGGGCCGTAAGGCGGATGCCCGACGCGAAATTCCGGATGATCCAGGAAACCAGCGACACCCGCGGTCATGGCAGCCACACCTGGGCGAAGTTCTGGAAAGAGGATTTGGCTCAGCTTCTTGCTCGAACCAACTGAAGGATAGCGGCGCTGTTGTGCGCCAAGTGTCTCCCGCTTAGAGACATTTTTACGCATGGGCTTGCAACTATGCGCCACTTCGACGCACAATCGATTAACTTTCCGGTGGGGTGCCAGTGGCGAAAGTTTTTTTAAGCTACGCCCGAGAAGATACAGCCGCAGCCAAGCAACTGGCTGCCGGAATTGACCGTGCTGGTCACCAGGTTTGGTGGGATCATCAGATCCAGGGCGGAACCCGCTTCGCCGCGGAAATCGATCGCGAACTGAAGAATGCAGATGTGGTGGTCGTGCTCTGGACCAAGACGTCGGTCGAATCCCCGTGGGTGCAGGATGAAGCAGCCGAAGGACGCGACGCCGGGCGACTACTCCCGTTGATCATGGATACCGAAAAGCCGCCGCTCGGTTTCCGGCAGTTCCAGTCGATCGATATCAGCGGGTGGGACGCCGAGGCGGACTCTCCGGCACTTGGCTCCGTGCTTGAGGCAATCAAACAAAAATGCAGCGAGAGTCAGCCTAAGGCGGCGGCCAGCAAGCCTGATGCCAAGGGCAAGACTCACCGGGCCTCCGTCTGTGTGCTTCCTTTCGCCAACATGAGCGGCGATCCGGAGCAGGAATATTTCAGCGACGGCATCACCGAAGACATCATTACCGACCTGTCAAAGGTATCGGCTTTGTCGGTCATTGCCCGAAACACCGCCTTTACGTTCAAGGGGCAATCCGTCGACGTGAAGGACGTGGCGAAGACGCTGGGCGTCGATCACGTGCTGGAAGGAAGCGTCCGCAAGGTCGGAAACCGGGTGCGCATTACTGCGCAGCTGATCGATGGCAAGGCCGGCGATCACCATTGGGCGGATCGCTATGACCGCGACCTTACCGACATTTTTGAGATCCAGGACGAGATTTCCAAAGCCATAGTCGACGCGCTCAAGATCAAGCTGCTCCCCGAGGAGGAACAGGCAATCGAGGCCCGCGGCACGGATCGCGTCGATGCCTACAATTTGTATCTGATGGCCCGGCAGCAATGGATGAGCGGGGCCTGGGGAAACAGTCGCCGTGACGAAACCGTAGTCCGAATCTGCAAGCAGGCCGTGAACTTCGACCCCGAATATGCCGAAGCATGGGCTATGATGGCACTCGCTCAGGCCGAGTTGCGGTTCTGGCACGGCCGTGACGATGACCCGCTTCCAGCCGCAGAACGCGCCTTGGAATTGAACCCAAAGCTGGCCGAACCCTACTGCGTCATGGTTCGGGATCTGGAGCATCATGGGCGCCATGACGAGGCTGACCGGCAGCTCGGCGAAGCACTTCGGCTTGGTGATGAATCCTGGGAAGTGAATCGCGAAGCTGCGCGGTTGATGTTTCGCCGCGACCACATAGGCGACGCGATCCGTTATTTCGAAAAGGCGTCGGAACTAATGGAAAGCGATTTCCACAGCTGTTCGATGCTGATCACTTGCTATTTGGGGATCGGAGACGAAACGGCGGCACTGACGGCTGCAAGACGAACCCTTGAGCGCGCCGAGCTAGCGCTCGTTAAAGACGGCACCAATGGACCAGCTCTGGCAGCTGGCGCCTCATCCTTATTCATGCTCGGTGAAATTGAACGGGGCAAGGATTGGGTGCAGCGCGCGCTGCTGCTCGACCCCGACAACATGTGGGTCATGTACAATGCGGCTTGCGGACTTACTTTCAGAAATTCGGATCTCGATGGCGCCCTGGACCTGCTGGAACAATTCTTCACCCGTCTAGACAGCCCGTCATTCCTCCGGCACGCGGCAATCGATCCTGACCTGGACGTGCTCCGGGAACATCCGCGGTTCCAATCCATGGTCACCGCCGCCGAAAAGCGACTGCAGCTAGCTTAGGCGAATTGGCTACTGAGGACGCTGGGCAGCATGGCCATCGTTCTGGCCTTCAGTCACGGTCAGCGATAGCGGGACGCGAGCTCTCTCCTCATCTTCCTTGCGCCATTCTTCCGCGGTGCGGCACTTACGCCCGGTTCGAATGCGGCTACCGGTCCGCGTTTCGGATTGGCGGCAGATCTTCTCTTCCTTCTTGGGCGGAGCGGCCTCCTGCATGGCCATTGCCGGATTGGGGGCAAGCAACGCTCCGATGAGGGACAACATCATCAGCTTGGCAGCCATTGAATCCTCCATCGGAAGTTCGCGCGCTACGGGATTACCGGCAGGATGACACAAATCCGACATCCGTAGCACCCGAAAATCGACCTACGCGCTGGCAGAACCGTTCGTCGATTGGTCGAACGCCGCTCCCACAACTACATTTGTAAGCGTAGGCGCCGGAAGCCAATTTCAGGGGAGTTTTCCATGCGTCGCGGCCATTCGAGCCTAAGTTTGATTGCACTTTCGGCCGCGATTGCAACGCCTTCTCTCGCTCAGGAAGCAGAACTGCCTCCCTTGGAGGCGCCGAACGAAACGGTTCGGACCACGACCTACGCCGCTGAATTCTTTGCCCCCTCGGCTCCGCAAACAGCATTGGAC
>DASTVY010000130.1:0-11555 GCA_035758865.1 Sphingomicrobium sp.
TCCATTCATAGCAATTTCCAAGGGATGAAAAGCAAATACAGCGAGCGCCCAAGCGGCATCTAGTTCAGCAATTGAATCGCCCCGGTACAGAAACTGAAGTGGCGCTCTACCTTGCTCTGGATTAAGGTTGCCCAATGGAGCGCAGCTACAATCAGTTCTGTCCGGTGGCGATGGCTGCGGAGGTGCTGTGTTCGCGCTGGACGGTCGTTCTGCTGCGCGAGCTCCTCGCCGGATCGACCCGTTTCAATGACTTGCGCCGCGGACTGCCGCGCATGTCGCCCGCCCTCCTGTCCCAACGTCTGAAGGAACTGGAAGAGGCCGGCGTCGTCGAGCGCACCCCAGTGCCGGGCGAACTGACCATTCACGAATATGGGCTGACCGATGCCGGTCGCGAGCTGCAGCCGCTGATCGAGTCTTTCGGCAAGTGGGGCCAGCGCTGGATTCCAAGCAAACTGTCCTTGGAACAGCTCGATGCTCAGCTGTTGATGTGGGATATGCGCCGCGGCCTCAGGTTCGATCCGCCGCCGACGTGCCGCCTGGTCATCCAATTCCAATATTCCGATGCGCCAAGGCGGGATCGCAATTGGTGGCTGATCGTCGCGCCGGGCGAGCCGGTCGACCTATGCTCGGTCGATCCTGGCCACGACGTCGACCTCTATGTCACCAGTCCACTCAGGACGATGACCGCCATCTGGATGGGGATCGAAAGCGTGCGCGAGGCGCGCGCCGACAATCGGCTGATGCTCACCGGTGACCGCGACCTCATCGACACGATGGAACGCTGGCTGGGCCTCAGCCCGTTCGCACCGGTCGAGCGCCAGGTCGCCTGACTATTTGTACGCACCCTCGCGCAGGTTGATGCCGTGCTCGACCCACATCTTGAGCGCGGCGAGCATTTGCGACCAGCCCATGCAATTGCCGTAGCTGGCCTTGAGCCCGGCCTCGCTGTCGTGCCAGCCCTTCTCTTCGATCTCGACCAAGGTGCGGCCGTCGTCGGTCGGCTTGAACCACATGGTGACCGTGGTCTTGTAGCCGGCCGGCTTGTCGCCTTCATAGGCATCCCAGCGAAGCACGATCTTCTCATTCGGCACGACCTCGTCAACCTCGACCGGGAAGGCGCCGGGGAAGTCATGGAAATCCCACGTCACTGTCTTGCCGCTTTCCAGTCGACCGCTGGCCCCGCCGGTAGTGAAGTAGGACGATAGCTCTTTCGGGTCGGCGACCGCCTCGAATACTTCGCCAACAGGGCGGCCGACGTGGATCATGACCTTATATTTGAGGTCTAGTTTAACGTCGTCCACGACTCATCTCCTCTTGAAAGCGCGTCAGATATGTTATAAATCTATAACATGTCAACCGAAGCCGAAGTTCCGCGCAATGCGATCAGCAAGCAGCAGGATAAGGTATTCCGCGCCCTGGCTTCCCATCATCGTCGCGCGATCCTCGACGTGCTGCGCGATCAGCCGCTGACTACCGGCTCACTTTGCTCACAGTTTCCTGAGCTCGATCGCTGCACCGTCATGCAGCATCTGAGGGTGCTGGAAGGCGCCGACCTCATCATCGTCGAGCGCAAGGGCCGCGAGCGGTGGAACCACCTCAACCCGCTTCCAATCCACGCCATCCATGAACGCTGGATTGGTCCGCACGCCGAGAGTGCCGTGGCGCTGCTCGCGAAACTCAAGTGCGACATGGAAAAGGGGCTGGTGCACTGAGAGTCAGTGCGCAGCGTGCGTTAACGTCCCCTCCTCCTTGTCCGCCGCGATCCTCAAGTTCTGCATCATGCCATGGTCGCCATGGAACATGATGTGGCAATGGATGACAAAATCCCCGGTGAAGCGCTCGTATCGCGTGCGGAAGGCCACGCGATGGTTCTCCTTGACGAACACGGTGTCCTTCCACTCGCCTTTCAGGCCCGCATAGTCGGGATCGAAGGCTTTGCCTTTAGGGTCGGAAACGTCGTTGCCCTGGGTGTCCTCGATGGCAACGACCTGAAATGGATTGACGTGGATATGCAGCGGGTGGCTGGCAGTCAGCGCCGCCGTCCGCCATTCCTCTGCCTTGCCAAGGGGCAGCACGGCGTCGATGCGGCTGTGGTCGTAAGTGAGGCCGTTGACCCTGAAAGCCGTGCTGTCCGGACCGCCGACGATGTTGAGGATGACTTCGCGATAGGCTTTGACCTCTTCCTCTGGGATCGGCTTGTGCCAGTTGAAGGACGACAGCTTCAGGCCGTCCTTTAGGTCGCCAACAACGCGTCCGAGCACACCGGATCGCCCGCTGCCGCTCAACGCCTTCTCCGCCGATCGGATCAGTGCAGCCTGCAGCAGCGCATCGGAGTTGGCATCCGCAGGACGCGGGCCCTTCGCCCCGATCAGGGCAACCATTCGCGCCGGGTTCTTACCCTCGCGATCGATCCTGCGAGTGTCGTTCACCATGCAGTAGAGGCCCGCTTCCGGCAGCCGGACGAGTACGTCGAGCCGCTCGCCGGCGAACAGGATGGCCTCGTCGACTTTTCGCATCGACGAGCGGGTCAGGCCGTCCATGGCGATCTCCCACATGGGCAAGGGATCGCCGACGCAGTAGCGCTGCCGCCACGCGATCTGCTCCTCTGCCTTGATTGTCCGCAACGGGGGCGCCGAAGGATGGAGCCGATAGAGACGCATCCGCATGCCCTCTCCCGTCCCGGCGTTGATCAGCCGCCAGCGCTCGAACGCGCCCGCTCTCGCATCACCGAGCTGTGGCTGAACCTTACCGTTAATGCCGGTGTAGCGGCCGGTGTACTGCCAGCCCCAGTCGGTATCGAAATTCTCGATCTGACCGATTTTTCCTAGTGAGCAGGTAAGCGGGCGGATCGGCTCATTGTCCTCGGTCCACTTGCCCTCCACTTTGCCCTTATCGTCGGGGCAGCCATATTCGATTTGCTGGAGGAGCATGACCCGTTCGGCGAAGGGCCGGCCGCGCTCGTCCTTCAGCAAAATGTCGATGTCGCCCGGACTTGCCTCAGTCGGAAGCCGATTGCCAGTTACGATCAGGGCACCTGCCATTCCGCTGCCCACTTGGACGAAGCCTGATCCGTGGCGATGCGGGTGGTACCAGAAGGTCCCGGCCGGATGGTCGGCGGGAATGTCATATTCATATTTGAAGCGTTCGCCCGGCGCGATCGAGATCAGGACATTGTCGCTGTTGCCCGAGGGCGAGACCCACATTCCATGGGTATGGAGATTTGTGTCGTTGTAGCAGGCACGGTCGGCGCGCTGCTTTTCGGTGCATGGTTCGAGCCGGTTCTCGATTTCGATTGCCAGCCGCTGGCCGGGCGCGACCCTGATGGTCGGCGCGACAAAATCACCGGGCTTCGCGCCTGACCCTATGAACGAGCGAAGCCTGACCTTGTCGTCGCTTAGCGTCCAGGGATTGTAGATCGAGCCGTCAGCTCGGCCAATTTCGAACCGATATTCCAATGGCGCCAGCACAGGCGCGCCAGCCAGCATCGCGGCGATCAAGATTTGCATTTGCGCCCCCCTGTCCCGGGTCGAACGCGTTACTGCCCCGCTGCTGATTTGCGCCGATTTCTAGTCGCTGACAAGCGCCCCCTCCCCAACCTCGTTACTTACGGCTAAGGCGCGTCGCCATGACGACACGTACCGGCGGCCAGATCCTTGTCGAGCAGCTCAAGATCCAGGGCTGCGATCGCATCTTTACCGTCCCGGGCGAAAGCTTCCTCGCGGTGCTCGACGCGCTTCACGATGCGCCGGATATCGAGACGATCGTCTGCCGGCAGGAAGGCGGCGTCAGCTACATGGCCGATGCCGACGGCAAGATGACCGGCAGGCCAGGTGTCGCCTTCGTAACGCGCGGCCCGGGCGCCACCAATGCCTCCGCAGGCGTGCACGTTGCCTTCCAGGATTCGACGCCGATTATCCTGTTCGTGGGCGATCTCGACCGCGCCGACCGCGACCGTGAGGGATTCCAGGAAATCGACATGGCCGCCTTCTTCGCGCCGATTTCCAAGTGGGCCGCGCGGATCGACGATGCCCGGCGAATTCCCGAATATGTTGCCCGCGCGTTCCGCGTCGCCACCGCGGGCCGACCCGGCCCCGTGGTCCTTGCCCTGCCAGAGGACATGCTGCGGGACGAGGTCGAGGCGATTGACCGGCCAAAGATCGCTCCGATCGCCCAGCCGCCCTGCGCCGGGGCGATGGAAGCGATGTTCGGGCTTCTGAAGGACGCAACCAATCCCGTGGCGATCATAGGCGGTGCCGGTTGGGACCGCGACGCTGCCCATCATTTCGCTACTTTCGCCTATCGATACGGCATCCCGACCGCCGCTGCGTTCCGCCGCCAGGATGCTATCTCAAATGAGTGCGGAGTTTATGCCGGACAGCTCGGCTATGGCCCCAATCCCAAGCTTCAGCAGCGCGTTCGCGAAGCCGACCTGTTGCTGGTGGCCGGTGCGCGGCTCGGCGAGGCCACAACCGATGGCTACAAGCTGATTGACCCCGACCATCCCGACCAGTTGCTAATCCACGTCCACCCCGACCCCAACGAGCTGGGACGGGTGTTCAAGGCCGATCTGCCGATTTGCGCCGATATGGGCGAGTTCGCCGAAATGGCAGCCGACTGGGCCGACCCCGACCTGGTCCGTTTCTCGTCCGGCGAGGAAGCTCATCGCGAATGGCTCGAATGGTCGGAGCCGCAAGCTCGCGAGGGCGTCGCTCTGGACCTCGGACCCTGCGTCAAGGCGATGCGCGACGCGCTGCCCAACAACACCATCATCTGCAACGGAGCAGGCAACTTCTCCGGATGGTGGCATCGCTATTGGCATTACGGCCCGATGCCGACCCAGCTCGCGCCGACGTCGGGAACGATGGGCTATGGACTTCCTGCCGCGGTCGCCGCGGCACTTCGTTTCAAGGACCGGCCGGTGGTTTGCGTCGCCGGCGACGGCGACTTCCTGATGAACGGGCAGGAACTGGCGACCGCCGCTCAATATGGCGCCGACCTGCTGGTCATCCTGGTGGACAATGGCGCCTATGGAACCATCCGAATGCACCAGGAACGCGACTACCCGACGCGGGTCAGCGCCACGCAACTCGCCAATCCCGATTTCGCGAAGCTGGCCGAAGCATATGGCGGCTGGGCGGAGCGCGTTGAGAGCACCGAGCAGTTTGCCCCAGCGCTCGCTCGGTCCATGGAACGCACGGGCATCCGCATGCTTCACTGCGTGACCGACGTCGAAGTCATCACCAATCAGACGACGATCGCCGCAATCCACGCGCGTTAAGGGCCCAACGATCCGCTACCGCAGCGGATGCGCCGATATTGATCGAACCTGGATGCAAGCTCACCGCAATGTGAGGGCCGCGATGGTCCGGATGCGCTGCGGCAGCGAGCGGACCAAGCTCTCGCTGCCGCTAGGACGGAAACCCTCCTGGCCGATCAGTGGTACAAAGCGCACTCCGCCCAGATCCTTCCGATGAAGCGTGCCGTCTTCGCACTTGGTGACCTGGACGAGTGACTGTACCGAATGCGCCCCGCCCAGCGGCACCACGATCCGCCCACCAGGCTTCAGTTGGGCGATCCAGCTTTGCGGCACATGGCTTCCGCTGGCCGCGGCGACGATCGCGTCAAACGGCGCTTCTTCGCTCCAACCCAGCGTGCCGTCGCCTTCCACAATCCGGACATTGCTATAGCCGAGGCGTTCCATTCTTTGTCGCGCGATCTCAACCAGCTCATGGTGTCGCTCGACGCCGATTACCTCGGCGGCGATCCGACCGATAACCGCTGCGGCGTATCCGGATCCGGCCCCTACCTCGAGCACCTTGTCGCCCGGCTTGATACCGGCGGCGTCGATGGTCAGTGCGACGATATAGGGCTGACTGATGGTTTGGCCGCTTTCGATCGGCAGCGGCGAGTCCTGGTAGGCGAAATCGGCATAGTCGGAGCTGACAAACTCTTCTCGCGGCACGGCTCGAAAAGCGGCCAACAAATTCGGGTTATTCAGCCCTCGCCCAGCGATCTGCCATTCGACCATATTTTCGCGCAAGGCGGTGAAGTCGCTCATCGCGCACCTCCGTAAGCCCAAACTAATGGGCTTGCTCGGGCGTTCCTGCTAGTCCCCGATGTGACAGATGGAGGTTGCCATGACGGCGACGGATACCGTTTTCGCCGGTTCGATCCCGGCGATTTACGACCAGTATATGGTCCCCTTGATGTTTGCGCCCTACGCCCGGCTGGTCGCTGAGCGGGCCGCATCCCTTCGGCCGAACCGCATCCTTGAGACGGCGGCCGGCACGGGCATCGTCACCGAAGAACTCCATCGCGCCCTGCCCGACGCGGAAATCATTGCAACCGACCTCAATCCGCCGATGCTCGAGCAGGCGGCGCGGCGGATTGGAGCGACCAATGTTCGCTTCCAGCCCGCCGATGCGCAAGCGCTGCCGTTTAAGGACAACAGCTTCGATCTGGTGATTTGCCAGTTCGGAGTCATGTTCTTCCCCGACAAGGTGAGAGCCAATGCGGAAGCGCGCCGGGTTCTGCGCAATGGCGGTCGCTACATGCTCGTCATCTGGGACCGGATCGAGCACAATCTGGCGACCATGGCCGCCGGCCGCGCGGTGGGCGACCTGTTCCCAGGGGATTCGGTGCGCTTCTATGAGCGAGTGCCTTTCCGCTACCATGACGTGGGACAGATCGAGCGCGACCTGCTGGAAAGCGGCTTCACCGATATCGAATATGAGACGGTGGAATTGCAGAGCCGGGCTGCGTCGGCTCGCGATGCGGCCATCGCTCTCGTCCAGGGCACGCCGGTTCGAAGCGATATCGAACAGATCGATGCGAGCATGCTCGGAAGGGCGACGGACGCCGCCGCCGAAGCGCTACGTAAATATGAGGGGCCGGACGGTTTCGAAGCGCCGATGTCGGCGAGACTGGTGACGGCGATCAAATAAGGCCGGCGAGCGGGCTCGACGGATCGGCGTAGCGGCGCTTCGCCATTCGTCCGGCGAGATAAGCGAGCCGACCGCTCTCGACCGCCAGCTTCATCGCCCGGGCCATCGTCACCGGGTCCTTGGCTTCGGCGATCGCAGTATTCATCAGCACGCCGTCGCAGCCCAGTTCCATCGCCACGGCCGCATCGCTCGCCGTGCCGACGCCGGCATCGACCAGCACCGGCACATTGGCTCCCTCGACGATGAGGCGAATGGTGACGAGATTCTGGATACCGAGGCCCGATCCGATTGGGGCACCCAGCGGCATGATCGCCACCGCGCCGGCCTCCTCAAGCTGCTTCGCGGCGATCGGATCGTCGACGCAATAAACCATCGGCTTGAAACCTTCATTGGCCAGCGTTTCCGTCGCTCGAAGCGTTTCGCGCATGTCAGGATAGAGCGTCTTGGCTTCGCCCAGCACCTCCAGCTTCACCAGGTCCCAGCCCCCCGCCTCGCGCGCCAGTCGGAGCGTCCGGATCGCCTCCTCGGCGGTAAAGCAGCCGGCTGTGTTGGGCAGATATGTGATCTTCTTCGGATCGATATAGTCGACGAGCATCGGCTGGTTCGAGTCGCTGATGTTGACCCGGCGTACCGCTACGGTGACGATCTCCGCGCCGGACGCTTCGACCGCCGCCGCGTTCTGCTTGAAATCCTTATACTTGCCCGTGCCGACGATGAGGCGCGAGGTGAAGGTGCGCCCGGCCACGGTCCATGTGTCAGTCAAAACTCAACCCCCGCCAACAAAGTGGACGATCTCATATGCGTCGCCGTCCTCGACCATCACTTCCCCAAAAGTCGAACGCGGCACGATTTCCAGATTCCGCTCGACGGCCACCCGCTGCGGATCCAGTCCCACCTCTGCGATCAGCTGGGCGAGCGACGTGCCCGGCGGCACGCGGCGGTGCTCACCGTTAATTATCACGCCTGCGCTGCCATCGAGACTCATGGGTCAACCACGCTTTTGCTTCACGGATGAACTCGGTGCCCATATAGGGGCTCTCCATGCCGACGCCACCGCTGATCTTCGTGCTCAACGGCCCGAACCTCAATTTGCTTGGAACGCGGGAACCGGAAATCTACGGTTCGGAGACACTCGACGACATCGCGGTTCAATTGACGAGCCGCGCCGATCAGCTTGGGGTGGATCTCGACATTCGTCAGTCGAACCATGAAGGGCATTTGATCGACTGGCTTCAGGAAGCGCAGGCCAGGAACGCCAAGGCCGTGATCCTTAATCCGGGCGGATATAGCCATACGTCTGTCGCGTTGCACGATGCGGTCAAAGCGATCGCGACTCCGGTGATCGAGGTTCATTTGAGCGACCCGGACACTCGCGAAAGCTTCCGCCACACCGATCTGGTCGCACTAGCCGCCACCAAGCTCATCAAGGGGGAAGGCGCACGTGGATACACTCTGGCACTGGACGCGGCGGTCCGGCTCTGACAGGAGCGCCGCTACGGAAAACAAGGGGTTCATAATGGCCGATCCAAAGGAACAGCAGGCGATGCGCGTCGATACCGCGCTTGTAAAAGAACTCGCCGAGCTGCTCACTGCCAATGAGCTGACCGAAATCGAAGTCGAGGACGGCAACCGCAAGGTTCGTGTGCGCCGCGAAGCGGCGGCGTTGATGGCCTATGCGCCCGCTCCGTCCGCCGCTGTCGCACCGGCTGCAGGCCCCGCCTCGGTGGCCGCACCATCTGCCGAAGCAGCGCCCACCATGGCGCCGGTCGATGCGATCAAGTCGCCCATGGTCGGCACCGCCTATCTGTCGCCTGAGCCGGGCGCGAAGCCCTTCATCGCAGTTGGAGCACCAGTGAAGCAGGGTGATACGCTTTTGATCATCGAAGCGATGAAGGTGATGAACCCGATTACTGCGCCCAAGGCCGGCAAGGTTGCGCAAATCCTGGTCTCCGACTCCCAGCCGGTCGAGTTCGACCAGCCTTTGGTCGTCATCGAGTAGTTCGCCGTGGCCATTCAAAAGCTTTTGATCGCCAACCGCGGCGAGATTGCACTGCGTATCCATCGCGCCTGCCATGAGCTTGGCATCAAGACGGTCGCCGTCCACTCCACCGCCGATACCGATGCCATGCATGTCCGCCTGGCTGACGAGGCGGTCTGCATCGGTCCGCCTCCTGCCAAAGACAGCTATCTTAACATCGCCAACATCATCTCGGCGGCCGAGATCACCCATGCCGACGCGATTCACCCGGGCTATGGGTTCCTTTCCGAAAACGCGCAGTTCGCCGAGATCGTCGAGAGCCACAATCTGATCTGGGTCGGGCCCAAACCCGAGCACATCCGGGTCATGGGCGACAAGATCGAAGCCAAGAACAGCGCCGCAAAGCTTGGCCTGCCGCTGGTCCCCGGATCGCCAGGTCCGCTCCACAGCGTCGACGAAGCGCGAAAGATCGCCGCGGAGATTGGCTATCCGGTGCTGATCAAGGCAGCCTCGGGTGGAGGGGGCCGCGGAATGAAGGTTGTACCCTCGGAAGACGAGCTGGAAAGCCTGATGGGCCAGGCTTCGTCAGAGGCCAATGCCGCCTTCGGCGATCCGACCGTCTACATGGAAAAATACCTGGGTGACCCACGCCACATCGAATTTCAGGTGTTCGGCGACGGCAACGGCAAGGCGATCCACCTGGGGGAGCGAGACTGCTCGATCCAGCGCCGCCATCAGAAAGTGATCGAAGAAGCCCCCTCACCCGTCATCTCGGCCGAACAGCGCGCCGAGATGGGCGCGCTGGTGGCGCAGGCCATGGCCGAGATGGGCTATCGCGGTGCCGGCACCATCGAGTTCCTTTATGAGGACGGACATTTTTATTTCATCGAAATGAACACTCGCCTGCAGGTCGAGCATCCTGTGACGGAGCTCATCAGCGACATCGATCTGGTCGCCGAGCAGATCCGTGTTGCTCAGGGCGACGGCCTGTCGCTGACGCAGAGCGAATTGCAGCTTCACGGCCATGCCATCGAATGCCGGATCAACGCCGAGGACCCGCAAACCTTCGCGCCTTCACCGGGGCTGGTGAAAAATTATGTCGCGCCGGGCGGCATGCATGTCCGGGTCGATAGCGGCCTATACGCCGGCTATAAGGTGCCGCCCTATTACGACAGCATGATCGGCAAGCTGATTGTCTACGGCGTCGACCGCGAGAGTTGCATACGCCGCCTCAAGCGTGCGCTCGAGGAATTCGTCGTCGAAGGGATGAAGACCACGGTGCCGCTGCACCAACGGATCATCGCTACCGAGGAGTTCAAGGCGGGCGACTACACCATCAAGTGGCTCGAACGCTGGCTCGAAGACAACAGGGAAGCTGAAGCGGCAGAATAGCCGCATCCAACTCGGGCCGAAGCGCGTTTTTGCGGCATGTCGCGCTATCGCGCCGAACCGACACGGCCCGACAGGGCAAAGGCCATTGCCGGCGTGGCTATCGTCTATGCCGGCATTATTGGTGCAGCGCTGCTGATGCCTTCGGATTCCCCGCTCCGAATTGGCGACAGCGAACCAACGGTGCTGATCGACATCAAGGAGCTGCCGGAGCCCCAACCGCCGCCCCCTGAAGATCCGGGCAAGGCCGAGCTTGAAGAGGGGGCTGCCGGCAAGAAGGCCGAACCGACGCCGGTGGTCGCGCCCAAGCCCGCAATCGAATTGCCAACCAAGCCGCCGGTAGTGGCCGCGCCGGTCGCGGGAACGGGCAGCGCCCCCACCGCGGGCGCAGCCGAAACGGGCACCGGACCCGGAGCGGGCGGATCGGGAACCGGCCGCGGTGGCGGCGGCAGCGGTGGAGGCGGCGGTGGGATCGGAGCGGAAGCGAAGTTATTGGGAGGCAACTCATCCAAGCTTCCAGCACGCCTATTGCGCGTGTTCGCCGCGGAACGCGGCTACGGCTACCTGCTGCTGACTGTTTCGGACGCCGGTCGTGTAACCGGTTGCGACGTCCTGCAGACAACGGGTGACGCCAACGTCGACCAGGCGCTATGCAATTTGATGATCCGGCAAAGCCGTTGGTCGCCGGCGCGCGACAAGCAGGGCGAACCGATTACCGTCAAGGTCCGTTACACGGCGACCTGGAAAAAGAACTAGGGGTCTTACCGCACGGCCACATGGTCCATGTTGGAACCGGCCAGCATGGATCGATCCTTGCCGTAGATGTCCTGGTAAAAGACGATCTGGTCGCCGTTCGGAACGGCGGTCTGATATATCAGATAGACCGGCATCGGCTCCGGCAAATCGACCGGCTCTTCGGTCCTCGCGCCCTTCCAGCTGAGCGGCTTTCCGTAGATCCATTTGGCAAGCCGCTGCGCATCTTCGAGCCGCACGCATCCGCCACTGAACATTCGCGCATCCTCATTGAGAAGCTCCTTGTTCGGCGTGTCGTGAAGATAAATCCCCTGCGGATTGGGGAACATGAACTTCATTCGCCCCATGGCATTGCTCGGCCCGGGGTTCTGGCGCAGTCGAACCAATATCCTGCCTTCTTCCACCGCCTTCCAGTCGACCGTCGACGGATCGACCGGCAGCGCTTCGTCTCCCCAGTCGGACAGGAGGACATATCCATGCTTGTTAAGGTA
>DASTVY010000142.1:0-5021 GCA_035758865.1 Sphingomicrobium sp.
CCTTTCAGCTTTGAAATGTTTCAATATGTTCGCGACCACGCGCCTTTTGCGCGCGGCTTGAAGAAGTCAGCCGACGATCCCGAGGATGTCGCTTTCCTTCATGATGATCAGGTCTTCACCGTCGACCTTGACCTCGGTGCCCGACCATTTGCCGAACAGGATGCGGTCGCCGGCCTTGACGTCCAGCGGCGTCACCTTGCCGTCATCGGCGCGGGCGCCTGTTCCGACGGAGACGACTTCGCCCTCCTGCGGCTTTTCCTTGGCGGTGTCGGGAATGATGATCCCACCGGCGGTCTTCTCCTCGGCCTCGACACGGCGGACGAGGACACGGTCATGAAGCGGCCTGAAAGACATAGGTCTGAAACCCCTTATGTTGCGTCATTGATATAAGTCTTCTGGCACTCTTTGTAGGAGAGTGCCAGCGATGGCGCGCATATGGGTCGGGCATTCCTACGCGTCAACACCCCCAATCACGGGAATTTCAGCTGCGGACATGTGTCAGCCCCAGCGCTTCGCGCCGGATCCAGCGCCAGATCATCAGGACGGCGACGATCGCCAGGCCGACCGCAAGGCCGGTCCAGATGCCCTGCCCCTGCCAGCTTTCCCGGAACGCCAGCCAGGCGCCGATGCCGATGCCGATCCCCCAATAGCCGACGAAGGTGAAGATCATCGGCACCCGCGCATCGTGCAGCCCGCGAAGCATTCCCGCCCCGACCACCTGGGCCCCGTCGACGACCTGGAAGATGGCGGCGATGGCCAGGAACGATACGCCAAGCGCGATCACCCGCGCATTTTCCGGCGTATCGTCGAGGAAGATGGTGATCAGCTCGCGCGGGATCGACCAGATGACGATCGCCATCAGGGCCATGAACCCCACTCCGAGGGTCCATGCGGTCCAGCCGGCCCTGGCGATGCCCGCCTTGTCGCCTTCACCAAGGTGGCGTCCGACGCGAACGGTCGCCGCCTGGCTGAGGCCCCAGGGCACCATGAAGGAAAGCGCCGCAATCTGAAGCGCGACGGCATGGGCGGCGACCGATTCCGCATCGATCAGGCCCATCAGATAGGCAGCGGCGCTGAACACGCCGCCCTCGAACCCCATGGCGAGGCCGATCGGAAAACCCAGGCGCCACAGCTTCCGGTATCGCGGCCAGTCGGGCTTCCAGAAGCGGCCGAACAGGTGGAACCGGCGGAACTGCCGGTCGGTGACGATGACGATCGCGAGCAGAAGGACCTGCACTGCCCAGACGATCGAGCTTCCAAGCCCGCCGCCGAAAATCCCCCACTCCGGAAGCCCGAACTTGCCGAAGATCAGGCCGTAGCTGAGCAGCGCGTTCATCGGGATTGCGCCGAGGCTGATCGCCAGCACCCAGCCCGGCCTCTCCAGCGCCGCGACGAAATTACGCATCGCCTGGAACAGCAGGAACGGCAGCATCGACCACATATAACCGTGGAGGAACAATTGGGCGTCGCGGGCCAGCGCCGGCTCCTGCCCGAGGGTCCGGATCACCGGCTCGCTGTTCCAAAGCACTAGCCAGATCGGAACTGTCACTGTCCCAACCATCCAGAAGCTTTGGCGGAAGGTGCGCCGCACGTCGTGCACCACTTCAACCTTCGCCCCGATCGCGGTTGCCATCATCGGCGACGAAGCCGTGACCAGGCCGAGGCAGATCAGGCTGAAGGCGAAGGTCAGGTTGATTCCCAGGGCCGAGGCGGCAAGCGGCCGCGCCCCCAGCCACCCCATCAGCACAACGTCGGTCGCCTGGATCGCGGCCATGGTCAGGTTCGACAGGATCAGCGGCCAGGCAAGGCTGAGCGTCGCTCCAAGCTCCGCCCGCCATGAATTGGCCGGGGTCGTTTCAGGCGCGCGATTCATGACATGGCGGTTAGCAGCTTCGGCGAGCAGCGCTAGTTCCCCGGCGAAAGCCGGGGCCTAGAACGCTGCACAGCAGCGTTTCCAGCAGTTTGCCTCCTGGCAGCGCCTTTGACGCTCCTGGACCGCGGCATTCGCCGGAAACGTTGGTCGAAATTCCTTGGGGGTGCCCTTATTTCTGCTCTACCCGTGGGGCAAAGGAGATTGGGATGCGCTTTGTGAAAGCGATCTGGAAGCTGTTGGTGGGCATCAAGGATGCCCTGGTCCTCCTGTTCATGCTGCTATTTTTCGGCCTTCTGTATGCGGGCCTTTCGGCCAAGCCCGCAGCGATCGGAGACGGTGTGCTGGCGATGGACCTTGATGGCGTGCTGGTCGAACAGGCCTCGCGTCCCGATCCTGTCGCTGCGTTCGTCGGAGCCAGCAACGTCACCCGGGAATTCGAGCTTCGCGACCTGATCGCGGCGCTCGATGCAGCCAAGGACGACAAAAGGGTCAAGGCGATCGCACTCGATCTCGATGGTTTCCTGGGTGGCGGCCAGCCGGCCATCGCAGCGCTCGGCGAGAAGATCCGGGAGGTCAAGAAGGACAAGCCGGTCATCGCATTCGCCACTGGTTATACGTCGGATCGCTACCAGCTCGCCGCCCATGCATCGGAAATCTGGATGCCGGCGATGGGCGTCCTCGCGGTCGCCGGACCGGGCGGAAACAATCTTTATTTCAAGGGGTTGCTCGACAAGCTGGGAGTTACCGCCAACGTCTATCGGGTCGGCACCTATAAGGCCGCCGTCGAGCCTTTCACCCGCAACGACATGTCGCCCGAAGCGCGCGAGAATGCGCAGGCTTTGGCCGACGCCTTGCTGGAAACCTGGCGCGAGGATGTGGCTCGCGGCCGGCCCGCCGCAGCTCCGGGCCTGGCTCGCTTTCTTGGCGACCCGATCGCGGTCACCCGGGCCGCCAATGGCGACATCGCCAAGGCCGCTCTCGACCTGAAGCTGGTCGACCGCATCGGCGAACGCCGCAAGTACGAAGAGCGGCTGGCCGAGCTCGGGGGCAAGGACGATGACGGTCCTCACCCGTACAAACGCATCAAGCTGGCCGCCTTTGAAGAACAGGCGGTCGAACCGACTGCGGGTCCGATCGGCGTTGTCACCATCGCCGGTGAGATCGTCGATGGAAAGGCCGGTCCCGGCCGGGCCGGCGGCGAGACCATCGTCCGCGAAATCGAGCAGGGCCTCGCCGAAAACGACATCAAGGCGCTGGTGGTTCGGATCGAAAGCCCGGGCGGCTCGGCCCTGGCATCGGAGCAGATCCGCCAGTCGCTGCTGGCGGCGAAAGCCAAGAAGATCCCGGTCGTCGTTTCGATGGGCAATGTCGCCGCGTCGGGCGGCTACTGGGTCGCGACGCCCGGCGATTACATCTTCGCCGAACCGTCTACCATTACCGGATCCATCGGCGTGTTCGGGGTGCTTCCGAGCTTCGAAGGATCGCTGGCCAAGCTCGGCCTTGGCGCGGACGGTATCAAGACGACCCCGCTGTCGGGCGAGCCCGACTTGCTGAAGGGTCCATCGCCCGAGGCCGATGCGATCATCCAGGCAGGCGTCGAGCAGGTCTACCGCAAGTTCCTGACCATCGTCGCCGAGGCACGTCGGAAATCGCCGGCGGATATCGACCGAATCGCCCAAGGTCGCGTCTGGGACGGCGGAACCGCCCGCCAGCTCGGGCTGGTCGACGGGTTCGGGGGAATGGACGAGGCGATCGCCAAGGCGGCCGAGCTGGCCAAGCTGGGCAAGGGTGAACGAGGGCTCACCTATCTCGAAAAGGAACCGAGCTTCACCGACACGCTGATAGAGGCGTTCGCGACGCAGGAAGAAACCGAGGAATTGCCGGCTGACGCGCTGGCGTCGCTGGCACCTGCTCCCGAAGGCCTGCTTGCCCGTGCGATCGCCGAGGTTCGCTCGATCCTGAACGGACCGACGATCCAGGTCCGCTGCCTCGACTGCCCGCCGTTAGTGGCGGCGCCGAGGCTGTCGGAGGAGGATCGCGGCTGGCTGACGCGGCTACTTAGCTGGAGCTGACGCCTTCTCGCTGGCGTGCCGGCTGCTTTTTGCGGCGGATCGTCAACGGCAGCAGGGCGAAGGCCAGGATCACCATCCCCAGGGACAGGGCGGCGAAGCTCACGACCCACGGGTTATGCGTGTCCTCCCGCCCCTGCAGGTCCATGATGTGCAGTCCCCACATGAAATCATAGATCCGCCACCAGCTGGTGCGCCGGGCGATGATCTCGCCTGATCCGCCATCCAGGTAGAAATGGGCATCGTCGCTCATTCTAACGACCCAGCCGTTCATTGCCCGACGCAGTTCCAGGGGCGGACTGTCGGCACCGACCCGGCTGACACCCACCACACTGGCGGTACCGGTGTAGCGGGCCATCAGCTCCTTGGCGGCGTCGGCAGCGCCCAAGCGCGGTAGAAGCCGGCCGGTGACGGGGTCGGCCAGCCTTTTCTCTCCGTCCGCGAAATCGATTTCCCAGCGGGGCCCATCGGCGCGCTGCTTGAGCGTGATGGCGAGGACCTGGCGTCCCTCGACCTGTGGCGCGACGAGAGTCCCAGTGACGCTGATCGGCTTCGGCGACGAGACCAGATGCTCGCCCCTCACTTCCTCGATCGGCTTGGCGACCATCACCAGCCCGGACACCGTCCAGAACAGAAACGGCAGCGCCACAAGCCATCCCAGCCAGACGTGCCAGCGGCGGAGCCGCGAACGAATTGCCCCCATTCAACTCTCCCGGTCACTCACCGATTCGAAGGTCCACCCCGGCTTGGTCGTCTCCCCAGCGACCGCCGGCATCGAATCGGCTGCGGGTCACTAAGCACGCCGCCATCCGCACGTCATGATTTTTATAAGATTAAGGCTAACCGGTGAGCGCGAATCCCAAAGAAAACGGCCGCCGCGACTGGCACGGCGACCGCATTTCTGGTGCCCGTAGCCAGCCTAGGGAGTCGAGTTGAGAAATCCCTTCATCGCCGTGGCCACGGCATCGGGGCGTTCCCAATTCGGATTGTGGCCAAGGTCCGGAAATATCTGCGCCTTTGCCTGCGGGAACGCTTTGAGCAGTGATGCATGGTGATTCGCCGGAAACAATGGGTCCTTG
>DASTVY010000152.1:0-5847 GCA_035758865.1 Sphingomicrobium sp.
CTGGTCCATCGCGACGATGCCGCCGAGCGCTGCGTCCGCTGGAAGCCCAAGCCATGAGCCAGGCCCAGCAATCGCTTATCGAAGAGGTCCGCGCCTGGTTCGGTGATAAGGCAGTCGTTACCGACCCTGCCGACATCGAGCCTTGGGTAACCGACTGGCGCGGGCGCTGGCACGGACGGTCGGCAGCCATCCTTCAGCCGCAATCGACGCAAGAGGCCGCGCTAATGGTGGCGAAGGCGGCCGACCTCGGCGTCGCACTTGTTCCCCAGGGTGGCAATACGTCGATGGTCGGTGGCGCAACGCCTCCGGAGGACGGCTCGGCGCTGCTGCTGTCGCTGCGTCGGATGAACAAGATCCGGCTTATCGACGGCCATTCGATGCGCGCCGTGGCAGAGGCCGGCGTGGTGCTGCAGACGCTGCATGAAGCCGTGGCACACGAGGGACTTCGCTTCCCGCTGACGCTTGGCGCCAAAGGTAGCGCAACGATCGGGGGGCTGATTTCCACCAATGCCGGAGGGACGCAGGTGCTGCGCTTCGGTCCAATGCGGGGGCTGGTCGATGGCATCGAGGCGGTACTCCCTGATGGGACTATTCATGACGGCCTCTCGGGCCTGAAGAAGGACAATCGCGGCTACAGCCTCGACCAGCTATTGATTGGCGCGGAAGGGACACTGGGAATCGTCACGGCGGCCCGGCTCAAGCTCTATCCGGCGATCCATTCGCGCGCCGTGGCTTGGCTCGGCCTTGATAGCCCCCGGAGTGCGCTCGATGTGCTGCGCGCGCTTCAGGCCTCGACCGGCCGGATCGAGGGGTTCGAAATCCTGCCGCAGGAGTCGCTGAACGCAGTTCTGGGACACATCCCGGGCACTCGCGCTCCATTGGCCGGGGAGTCCCCTTGGCACGCCTTGGTCGAGGCAACGGCCGAGCGGCCCGACGAGGAACAACCGCCGGAGCTATTGGCCCGCTTGCTCGCTCCGCTGATCGAAAAACGGCAGGTTCGAGACGCAGTCATTTCGTCCAGCGAGGGACAGGCCGAGGCATTCTGGCGCATCCGCGACAGCCTGTCGGAAGCAGAGCGGGCGACCTTCGGCCCCGCGACGCAGCACGATATCTCTGTAGCGGTCGAGGCCATGCCAAAATTCATGGCCGACGCCGCAACGGAGGTGGAAAAGGCGTTTCCAGGTTCCCACGCATCCGGCTTTGGGCATCTCGGCGACGGAAATATCCATTTCCATGTCCGCGCCGGGGAGCGCGGTGGAGCGGACTGGCTGCAGCAAGAAGGCCCCGCCGTGTCGCGCCTGGTCCATGACCTTGTGACGGCCGCCGGCGGCTCGATTTCGGCTGAGCATGGCATCGGCCAAATGAAAAAGGATGAGCTTGAGCGGCTAGCTCCGGAGCGGGTGCGTCACCTTCGGGCGATCAAGTTGGCTCTCGATCCCAAAAACCTCATGAATCCGGGCAAGCTTGTCTGACCAAACCGGGGATTCCCCCGATACAGTGGGCCGTCCCCAGCCTCTAATCCTGAACCGAACTCGCGGCAAAGGGGAGCGGCCATGGCGACGGCACCGGGCGGGACCAAATCGGTCAAGGACTGGATCGACCTCCTACTTCCCCTTTTCCTAACCGGATTGCTAATTGCGTTATGCTTCCAGCTGCTGCTCCCCTTTGTCGGGCTGCTGCTGTGGACCATCATCCTCGCCGTTTGCTTCAATCCGTTGCAGGAAAAGCTGCTCGCCAGGGGCTGGAAGCCCGGCCGTGCCGCCATGCTCCTCGGCGGCGTGCTGGTGGCCGTGGTGCTAGTCCCGACAGTCATCGCCGCCATGAATGCCGCCAGCGGAATTCCGACACTAGTCTCCTCCATCCAAAATGGTACTGCTCACGTCAAGCCGCCGCCACCGGCTCTCGAAAGCATTCCGGTTGCCGGTCCGAAGTTGCACGCCGCATGGGCTCAGGCCGCGACTGATTTCCCTTCCTTCCTGAAGGAACATCGCGAACAGCTGAAGGAATTCTCCCGCTGGCTGGTGACTCAGGCGGGCGGGATCCTGATGGCGGTTCTTGGTCTGATTCTGGCGGTCATCCTCGCCGCCGTTGCGCTCGCCTATGCCAAGGGGTTGCGCGCCTTCTTCGCTGCCGTGTTCGCTCGCATCACGGGAAGTCAGAAGCAGGGCGAACATTTGATGGAAATCATCGGCGCCACCATCAAATCGGTAGCGAACGGGGTGATCGGGGTCGCCTTCGTCCAGGCGCTGCTGGTCGGAATCGGATTCTTTGTCGGTGGTGTTCCTGGGGCAGGGTTGCTGTCGCTTGCCGCGTTTTTCCTTGGGATCGTTCAGTTCCCGGTGCTGATTGTCACCCTGCCCGCGATCGCTTGGGCATGGTCCGCTATGGAGACCACCCCGGCGATCATCTTTACGATCTGGTCGCTGGTGTCGGGTGTAAGCGACGCGGTCCTGAAGCCCATGCTGATCGGCCACGGTCTGGAGGTGCCCATGCCTGTCATCCTCCTCGGCGTAATCGGCGGGGTCATGGCTTTTGGCCTGGTGGGACTGTTCATCGGCGCGGTGATCCTCGCTGTAGGCTATGTGCTGTTCTACGAATGGCTCGGAAAACCGGTGGCGGGGGCTGAAGGAGTAGCCCCGAAAGTAAAAGCCGACTGAGATTCGGGAAAGATCGGAGCCCGTAGCGGGGTTTTCCCGGATGGCGGCTGTGCCGCACTCCGTTGCAATTCATCATCGGAATTAGCGCAGGAATGGTTTCGCCCAATTCAGGACGGCCGGCGCCTGCAAACGGGGCATAGGAGGAAGAGATGAAGGGCAAGCTTGGATTGATCGTTGGAGGAGCGTTGCTTGCTTCGGTAGCGGCCGTACCGGTCGTGGCTGAAGAGGTGAAGACGGAAGCGGTCATCACCTCGGTTGAAGGAAACACCATCAACGCGAAGTCGATGGCTGGGCCGCTGACCGTCGTACTGACGGACACGACCAAGATTACTCAGACGAGCGGCATTGCGAGACGAGATGCCCGCGATGCTAGGAGCTTGATCCCGGGCCTGATCTTTACCGTCGAGGGCGATAATCAGGGCGGCACCGTGACGGCGGAGGAAATCCGCTTCAAGGAGAAGGACTGGCGCACTGCAGTCGCCACCAAGGCCGGCACCACCGAACAGTTCGCCGAGCTCAGGAAGGCCATCATCGAGGGCCAGGAATATGTGATCCAAGAAGAGACGACGGTCTATTTCAAGACCGGAAGCGCCGCGATTGCGCAATCCTATAAGGATAATCTCAAGGCCATCGCACAGAAGGCGCCGTCATTCGGCAATTATCGGATCTCCGTGCTTGGCTTCGCCGATCCGGTCGGCAATGCCGCCGCCAACGAACGCCTGAGCCTGAAGCGCGCCGGGGCTGTTAGCAACTATCTCCGGCAGACCGGGGCAATTGAACCGGGCCGTGTTTTGTCCCCGTCGGCAATGGGAGAAGGCACCTCCGCGCCTGGCGAGACGGCCCCGGCCAACAACAACGAAGCGCGTCGTGTGGTGGTGCGGGTTGTCACACCGAAGACGCAACTCCAACAGTAATAATGGGTACGTTAGCGCCAGCCGTCCAAAAGCCGACTTCCCCGAGCTGAGGAACGGCTGGCGCGCCAGGCAATGGAGCAGGTGTGAAAAAGGCATTGTTCGCGTCGGCCGTGATGGCGGCCCTGCTGATCTCCGCCACTGCTGTCGTCTCTGACAGCCAGACGTCGCATCAGCCGTTCCTGTTATTGGCACCAAGTTGATCAGAGCGAGCGCCTAAAGGCTCCAGTAGACAAGGTCTTGGCGAAGCGCCTCCGGCCTTACCTTTGATTTGACGTCTACGAAAATGCCGCCGTCCGCCATCATTTGGCACAGCCGCTCGGGCCCAAGCTCTTGATATGCCGAATGGGGGACTGCCAGGATCATCGCATTGAGCTCGCTCAACTCGTCCAGCTCGCATGGTCTGATGCCATGCTCGTCGAGCATCGCCTGGGGTTCCGCAAGCGGATCGTGCACCATCGGCTCGACACCATATGACCTCAGCTTTGAGTAGATGTCGATCACCTTGCTATTGCGGATGTCCGGGACATTCTCCTTGAAGGTGAAGCCCAGGATGCCGACCCGAGCCTTTTTGAGCGGCAGGTCATGGCTCGCGAGCAGCCGGATGACATGGTCCGCGACATAGGCGCCCATGCTGTCGTTGATGCGTCGCCCCGACAGGATGACTTCCGGGTGATGGCCGAGCTCTTCCGCCTTTGCGGTCAGGTAAAAGGGATCGACGCCAATACAGTGGCCGCCGACAAGCCCCGGCTGGAACTTCAGGAAGTTCCACTTTGTGCCGGCTGCGGCGAGCACGTCGGACGACCGGATGCCGACCAGCTCGCAGATTTTAGAGATTTCGTTCATCAGGGCGATGTTCAAGTCGCGTTGCGTGTTTTCGATCACCTTGGCTGCCTCGGCGACCTTGATCGAGGGCGCTTCGTGGATGCCGGCCTCGACGACTGCGCCATAGACGGCGGAGAGTCGTCGAAGCGCCTCCTCGTCCTGGCCGGCGACAACCTTGATGATCTTTTCTAGCGGATGATCCTTGTCGCCGGGATTGATGCGTTCCGGGCTGTAGCCGAGTTTGAAATCGATCCCGCATTTGAGGCCCGAGGATTTCTCCAGCGCCGGCCCGCAAATTTCTTCCGTGACTCCCGGATAGACGGTGCTTTCAAAGACGACGATCGATCCTGGCGACAGTGTAGGACCGACCAGCGCGCAGGCGCCAAGGATCGCCGTGAGATCGGGGCGGTTTCCCTCGTCGATCGGCGTCGGCACAGTCACGACGTAAATGGTCCGGCCAGACAATGAGCTGGCATCGGCGGTGAGCTGCAACGAGCTGGATTTGAGGTCGGACGGAGAGACTTCGCGGGTTCGATCCTCACCGCTTAGAAGCTCGTCGATGCGCTTGGGATCGATGTCGAACCCGATCGTGTCGAATTTGCGGGCTAGGGCGACCGAAAGCGGCAAGCCGACATAACCCAGGCCGATTACCGCGATACGCTCCTGCATGGGGGCGGCGTTAGCGGACGGCTGACATCAAACGCAATGGCGCATGTTTAGGAACTGGCGCACCCAACACGATATGATGGGCACTCAACTCGTTGGGAAATATCAGTGTCATTAGTCAAGTGAAGGTCGCTTTGCGCGCATTTCGGGGCGACATCTCCAGTCTCTCGGCAGCGGACGCTCCAAACCGTCTTTGGGTCTCGATGCTAGAGACCAAATGGGTAAGTCTCGGGAGCGCCGTGGGGCTTTTCGTGACCGAGGGGTGTGACCGCCGAAGTCTGCTCGAACCAAACCCAGCAGTCGAATTGCTCTGACAGTACGGCCTCGAAATAATGGCTATAGAGCTCCGTCTCTGGCCGATAGACTACGCCGATCGCACGCTCCAGGCGCGGCTCTTTAAGTATCTCCCTTATCTGCGAACGATCAGGGCCGCGCCACTCCGTCAGACTTCGCGATATGCCCGTGCGCCTGAAGACATGCTCGTAGCTGTCGGCTCGTGCAGGCCGAACAGTTTTGATTTCCATGTCGGCTCCCCAGTCGCTTGCGGCTGCGACCGTTCCGGTATCAGTACCGAAACCCACGAGTACGGCTCCGTCGCCGTATGCGAGCCGAGCCAATTCCCCAATGTTGAACTGACCTTGCCAACCCATTGCTGTCGCTGCGGCATTACCGACATGGCTGTTATGCGCCCAGACTACCGATTTCGTTCCAAATCCCCGATGGGCTATGATGGCTTGGAGCGTGTCGAACATGTGGCGATCACGTAGGTTCCAGGATTCATTGGCACC
>DASTVY010000210.1:0-2238 GCA_035758865.1 Sphingomicrobium sp.
ATTCCGACAACCAGTACGGGAATTATCACTTCTTGCATCTGCTATTCCCCTTTGCGCTTCAGCGCTGCCTTCATAGCCTCCAGTTCCGCGTCGACCTTCTCGGACGCGCGCAATTCGGCAATCTCTTCCTCGAGGCTCTTCGGGCCCGTCATGCCAAGCGCTTCGGCACGGCCTTCGGCGAAGTCGGCGCGGCGCTCGAGCACGTCGAACTTGGAGAAGGCGTCCTCGGTGCGACCGCTATGTAGGATCTCGCGAGCCTTCGCGCGAGTGACCGCGCTTTCGAGGCGCGCCGCGATCGCATTCTGGCGGGCGCGCGCCTCGCGCAGCTTGCCTTGCAGCTTGGCGATGTCCGTCTCGTAGGTCTTGAGCGTTTCGTCGATCTGATCGATCTCGGCGCGAAGACCCTCTGCCATGTCGGCAGCCTTCTGGCGCTCAATGAGAGCGGCCTTGGCGAGATCCTCGCGGTCCTTGCTCAAAGCGAGCTCGGCCTTTTCGGTCCAGCTCGATTGGAGCTCTTCCAGGCGTTTCTGCGCCCGGCGCATTTCCTTGCCGTCGGCGATCGAGCGCGCTGCACTCGCCCGCACCTCGACCAAAGTTTCTTCCATCTCGAGAATGATCATGCGGATCATCTTCGACGGGTCCTCCGACCGGTCGAGAAGTTCCGTCATGTTCGCCGCGAAGATGTCCCTCGTCCGAGAGAAGATACCCATTTCGTACTCCGCAATCGTATCAGGCCTGTATGCCAAAAATACATACACGATTCGTGCCATTCTTACGGAAATGGCCGTAAAACAGGAAAAGCGCTGAAATCGGCCAATTTTTCTACCGAAATATCTTGCCAACTGATGGGGTGTAACACCAATTGTCAGCGTAATGGAGCGGGCAAATCAGTTCGTGGGGCAAAGCCTGGCATTTCTCGACGCGGTTGAGCGGGCGAGCCGTGCAGCGCCGCTCAACCGCCCGGTCCTCGTCATTGGAGAGCGCGGAACCGGCAAGGAATTGATCGCCGAGCGTCTTCACCACCTGTCCTCGCGCTGGGCTGGTCCGCTGGTCGTCATGAACTGCGCGGCGCTGCCGGAGACATTGATCGAGGCCGAGCTGTTTGGCCACGAGGCGGGCAGCTTTACGGGCGCGTCCAAGACCCGGCACGGCCGCTTCGAAGAGGCCGATGGCGGAACCCTCTTCCTGGACGAACTCGGTACGCTTTCCATGCCGGCGCAGGACCGCCTGCTCCGCGCCGTCGAATATGGCGAAGTCACTCGGATCGGCGCGTCCAAGCCGATCTCTGTCGATGTCCGTATCGTAGCGGCGACCAACGCGAACCTCCCGATGCAGGTGGATAAGGGCAATTTCCGCGCGGACCTGCTCGACCGCTTGTCGTTTGAAGTCGTCACCCTTCCGCCGCTTCGGGCGCGGAGCGGGGACGTTCCCCTTCTCGCCGATCATTTCGGGCGCCGGATGGCCGTCGAGCTGGATTGGCCGAATTGGCCCGGTTTCTCGCCCAAGGCGGTCGCCGAGCTGGAAGCCTACAACTGGCCCGGAAACGTCCGCGAGCTCAGGAACGTGGTCGAGCGCGCAGTCTACCGCTGGGAAGACCCGGAGCGGGATATCGACGCGCTCCAGTTCGACCCGTTCCATTCGCCGTGGGCACCGACTGCAACGCAGCCGCAGCATCTGCCGCGCGTGGAAGTTGCCGACGGAGCACCGGAAACCATCGGTGCGGCCGAATCGGCGGGCGCCGTCGCTCCGCCCGTCTCGACAAGTGATTTCCGAGCGGCGGTCTCAGACTATGAAAGGGCGCTCCTCCAGAATGCGCTCGCGGCCAACCGCTTCAACCAGCGCGCCACCGCGTCGGCACTCAATCTGAGCTATGACCAGCTTCGCCATGCGCTGAAACGGCACAAGCTCCTCGAGCAGGACGCCGCCTAAAACCTGACCGTTCGTCGAAATTCCGCTGAAAACCGCCGCAAACCAGCGTATCCCGATACTGCAAGGTGAGGAGGCTTTTATGAAAGCGCTAGTCCTTGCTGTCGGCGCCATGGCGATCACCTCGGCGTTCCCAGCATCCGCGGGTATTTCAGTCCTCAACGGCAGCTTCGCCGAGGGCTGCTTCAAGGCTGCCGAGCAGCACAACATCACCCTGGAATCGATGAACACCTGCGACCGGGCGTTCACGGACCAGGCGCTCTCCAACGAGGATCGTCTGGCAACCCATGTGAACCGCGGAATCGTCCGCAT